>DASXPQ010000079.1:0-3673 GCA_036493575.1 Pirellulales bacterium | reverse complement strand
TGGGGGAGCGATCGAGGATTTCGAAAATGCGGTGGGAACTGGCAGCGGCGCGCTGCGTGCTATAGACGATGCGGATCATCGTTTCCATGCGACCGAAAAACTTGTTCATCAAACCGGCAAATACCACCAGCGTGCCGACTTGAAGCACCGTGGCGGCGCCGGAGGCGGTGCTGAAAACCAACCACACACCGAAAATCCACACGCTCAGCAAACCGATATCGGTTAACAGTGAAACCAGCGGTCCAAAAAATGACCAAATGATATTCAGGCGATTATTGATTTGCAGTAAATGTTGGTTGGCGCGCTCGAAGCGTTCCACTTCACGGCGTTCCTGGGCAAAAGCCTTGACCACGCGGATGCCGGGAATCGTATCGGCCAACACGCTGGAAAGCTGCCCCATTGCCACGGCCGATTGATTAAAGCTGTGTCTCAATTTTTGCTTCACCACGTAGACCAGCCAGACAATCAATGGAAAGATGGTCAGCGTGTAAACGGCCAGGCGAGCATCTTTCCACAACAACAAGCCTGCGGTAACGACAATCATCACCATATCGTTGACAAAATCCACTAGGTTGACCGATAGAAATATGCAAATCCGGTCGGTATCGGTGCTGATCCGCGACATCAAATCGCCGGTCCGCTTGCCGCCAAAGAATTCCAACGACAATTGCTGCAAATGCGCATAGGTTTTCGTGCGCAAATCGCTGGCGATCCGTTCGCTCACCCAGCTTGTGACGTACAATCTAGCCCAGTTCAACAGCCATGACGCCAGCGCCGCACCGAGCATGCCCACTAAATAGAACCATGCCGAATGGCCCGTAACCACCCTGCCTTCCTGCCAAGGAACCAGCAAGTTGTCAATCAGCGGCCCCGTCAAATAAATGGGCATCAGTCCGACGAAATTGCTGGCGATCGTCAGCGCCAATCCCAATAACATCATCCACTGGCGTGATTTTGCGAAGACAAACAGACGGAACAGCGACGAAATCGGAGGCGGCGGAGCGGCCGGCGCGCAGGCGGTGCAAACGCCATCGGAGGCCGTGATGATAGCGCCACAACTGGGGCAGACCGTGGGAACTGTGGGCGCATCGGCCGCGGAGGTGGCGAGCCGCGATTGCAACTGGTTCCATTGTGATTGTAAGCGCCGTGCGGAAGCGCCGTTGGCAGCGGTGTAGCGCCAATAAATCAGACGGCTCGTCGCGCTGCACAATTCCAAGGTGCCGACCCCGGCCTCTTCCTCCGCGTGCAATTGCAGGTCGGGTGAGAGCGGCCAGCTTTGCCAGTTGGTTGGATGTCCGTTCGTTTTAGCGGTAGGTGTGGTGGTCGTCGTAAGGACAGGATTTTCAACGGAAGAAGCGCTGGTGAGCAGACGATGATTGGTGAGCGCCACCAAATCGGCCGCGTAATGGAGCTGGAGATCCAAATCGGTTTCGAACCAACCGATCAGAGTTTCGTCATCGGCTAATTGCTTGGACAATTGCCGACGCCAGGCTTCGGGCAGCGACTTCCAGGAATCGGAATTGAAGTCCAAGTTTTTCTCCGGCGGAAATGACGAATGAATTATTGTGGGTCGTTTTTGGTCGGCTACTGCCAAGCGGCGGAGCGAGGAATTGGGGCAGCCCGGTAAACCATTCCGTGTCCGGGGATTATTCGGTCGTCACATCTTAACGGCGGTAACTTCCCGGTCTTCTTTTAGAGTTGGCTTATGCGAAGTCCCCACGACTCAATTCTAGGTCTGATGGTCCAGCGTTTGCATCCAGTGAAATGCGTCTTTGGGTGGACGAGCAAATGGTACACCCGTCGAAGCGCTAGGAGTGAGAGCGATAGACCATAAGAGCAACCGGGAAGTGAAGCTGTGCGGCCACAGAATAGCCCGGCACCCAAACGACCTAAAAGACGACAGCATAAAGACAAACACCCGGTCCTTGACTGGGAAAACCAGTCGATTAGCATATCATGGCTGTTGGCGACAATGGCGATAGCTAGGAAAAAGAGGTAAAAACGGATCGCAACTGCCGAGTATCAGAAGATTTGCGGCGGTTTTTGTGACGCGATTTACAGCCCGTTATACTAATATTGAAGGATAAGCACGCGCCGCGAAATTGATACGCGGTGCAGTAGATAATACGACAGAAAACAGAGATCAGGCCCAGATCGGTTAAGGCGGACCGTCAACATTCCCATGATTTATTTCCACCATGTTTTGCCTGCCTTGTAGCGTTCTTTTTTAAGGGATCGCCGCGATTCCTCCCCACCCCTGAACGCCCAACTGTTGAAAAATCACGGATGTCGAGTGTACGGACCGCTGATCGCTTGGTGCTTTCCCATTCCATTGAGGTTTAACTTCGGGCGGTAAGCTCGGCGTTGACTAAATGCAACAAGTTGTAAGCGCGGTCGCGCATCAAATGCTGCAAAAGTGAGAACTGAAGAGAACCGAAACGTTGGTTTAGCAATAATAACAGTTAGAGCCGTTGTCATGCTGCCCGGGACTGACGACGCTTTTTGTTTCCCCTCCCTGGCCTTTGCTGCCAAGCAGTGTGCAGAGAATTGATACGAATATGCAAGTTCGGAAAGTGCAAACGTTGCGTGGACCGAATATTTGGGCGAACTTCCCCGTGTTGGAAGCGTGGGTTGATTTGGGTCCGTTGGATGTTCCTTCGGATACCATGCCCGGATTCAACGATCGGCTGATGGCGTACTTGCCGTCGATGATTGAACACCGTTGCAGCGAAGGCGTGCGCGGGGGATTCTTCGAACGGCTGCGCCGCGGCACGTACTTGGGGCACATTCTAGAGCACGTCGTGCTGGAACTGCAAACTTTGGCCGGCAGCGATTGTGGTTTTGGCCGGACGCGCGAATCGAACGAAAAAGGCGTGTACAAAGTTGCCTTTGAATATCAAGACGAAACGCTGGGTCGCGCGGCGCTGGAAGCCGGGCGCGAGTTGTGCCTGGCGGCGGTGAACGATCAACCGTTTGACATCGCAGGCACAGTGAAACGGCTGCGTTCGCTGTATGAGAATTCTCGGTTGGGACCGAGCACGGGCGCCATTGTGCAGGCAGCCGTCAATCGCGGGATTCCAACATTGCGGTTGAGCGACGGCAGCTTGATTCAATTTGGTTGGGGTTCCAAGCAGCGGCGCATTTTGGCGTCGGAAACCGATCGGACCACGGCCATGGCCGAGACGATTGCGCAGGATAAAAACTTAACGCGGTCGCTGCTGCAATCGATTGGCGTGCCGGTGCCGGAAGGTCGGCACGTGGAAAGCGCCGAAGACGCTTGGGAAGCTGCCAGCGAAATTGGTTTGCCGGTGGTGGTGAAACCGCGCTATGGCAACCAAGGCCGAGGCGTGGCCACGAATTTGCGCACCCAGGAACAAGTGCTGACAGCCTACGCTGCGGCGCGGGAAGAAAGCTCGAACATTATTGTGGAAAAACACGCCAGCGGCGGCGATTTCCGGCTGCTGATTGTGGGCGACAAGCTGGTGGCGGCCTCCCAGCGACAGGCGGCCTGCATTACGGGCGACGGGCAGCGGAGCGTTCAGACGCTAGTGGATGAAGTGAACAGCGATCCGCGTCGCGGCGAAGATCACGCCACATGCCTGAGCAAAATTCCGCTGGATGCGATTTCTCTGCAGGTGCTTGACGAGCAAGGTTTCACGCTGGATTCGATTCC
>DASXPQ010000078.1:0-6548 GCA_036493575.1 Pirellulales bacterium | reverse complement strand
TAAGGCAAGGGCGGAGGTATGCGCGAGGCAGCCTCACCGAATTAAGGCGGGCGGCAAAGTCTTCCAAGCAAGTGATCTGGCCGCCGTGCAGCTTGGAACGGACTCGTAGATCTACAGCTTTGCGGCGTAAGGGATGACCCAAATGAATTCCAACCAGCGCAGCCCCTTGTGGCCCTACTTGCTGGTTTTGACCTCTCTGTTTTTATTGAGTCTAGCTGTACCTCGTGGTTGGCAGCAGGAAACGGGCTCCGACGACTGGCAACCGCGTCCGCGGCATCGGGCTCAGGCTCAGGCACGATTAAGAGCCAACGACCACAGCGTGGCGATTGTGCGACCGAGCGCCGAAAACATCTTGGCGCCAGAGGCCGGGCAAGATCAGTGGACGAGCGGAGCTGCGGATTCGACTGTTCTGGTCGGCGGACCAGCATCCGCCTTGATTGCTCCGATCGCCGAAACCGTGGCGAAAAAGATTGCCGACTTTCGGCGGTTTGGCGCGCTGCAGAATTCACGGATGCTGAGTGGCGGCGAATCCAATAGTAATGGCGTCAATGACCAGCAACCAGTTAGCCAGTGGAACGAGCAGCAAAAGACAGAGACTGCGAATTCGGCTTACTGGCCGACGCCGAGCAGTTTGATCGCTCAGCTGGATCGGTTGGCGGAAAACGATGAGTGCCGCGGCTGGGCCCAGCAAGTTCAAGAATTATGCACGAAGCTGTGCCAAAGCTCGCCGGCCAATCCGCAGCAAGCCGCCGCAATTGTTCAACAATTGGAAACTTTGGAACAGCAGGCCGGAACTCTGGATCATACGCTGAAGAGCGACAAGGCCGCAGCAGAATTTCGTCGTGCACGCTATGCCTTGCGACGCCGGTTGGCGCTGTGGAATGTGGTGTTCCAGGCCGAGCAGCGCTCAGCGGTGTATGCCGAAGTGCCGTCGGCAGATATCCGACGCCAGCAATTGAAGCAGGCTTTGGAGGGGGCGCAAGATTGGATTCATTCTCTGGCGTACTCCGACGCGTGGCAAAACTACTTGTTACTGAACGACGTGGCACAGTTGACCGATGCAAATCCACCAATATCCAACGATCAAGCACAGCATATTGCCCGGCAGGCATTAGCCCGACTGATGCCGGCGCAAATGACCGAGACCCAGCGACGTGTGCTGCAGGATCGAACGCTGGAGGTTTTGGCCGACCAACTGCGATCGTGGGCCGGCGAAGCAGTGGATGTGCGCGATGTGCTCGCGAAGATTGAACAATATGAAAACAGCGGATTGCCAACCGACGCCCGCTACGTAGCAACTGCTTTGCGGAGATTAAATTGGTCGGCGGCCGAGCAAGATCGTCAGATAGCCCATCAATTGGACGAGCATTATCGGAACGCCAACATCCGGATAGCGTTGACCGCGACATTCTTCAATCGCATGGTGCCGGAGCAGCCGGTGGCCAACGGCGTGGTGAACGACACGATTTTGGGCGCGTGGGTGAACGGCACTTCTAAGACGAATGCGCAGCTGTCGGTAAAGTTGATTCCCGATCCTAAGCGGCTGCACTTATGGTTCGACGCGCAGGGCACGGTGGATTCAAGCACGCTGTCGACCAGTGGTCCGGCAACGTTCAGCAACGACGGCCGATCGAACTTTTTGGTCCACAAAGCGGTGGTCATCGATGATCGGGGATTGTGGATTGCCAATGCCGTGGCCGAGGCCAATAGTAACACACAGTTGACCGGCGTCTCGACCAGTTACGACGATCGACCGCTATTAGGTCCGATTGTCCGAAATATTGCCATCTCGCAGCATGATTCCATGCGAGGGGCTGCCGAAGCGGAGACGGACTCCAGAGTTGCAGCGCAGGCGATTAAATCGGTCGATGCGGAAGTCAAAGAGCATTTGACGGAAGCCGAACAAGCGCTGCGAAAAAATATTTACGATCCGCTGGCGAAGCTGGGCGTGGCTCCGGAGCCCGTTTCGCTGGAAACTTCCCAGCAGCGGCTGACGATCCGGCTGCGGATTGCGGGACAAAATCAATTGGGCGGCCATACGGCACGGCCGCAAGCCCTGTCGGACAGCCTGGCCAGCATGCAAATTCACGAGTCGGCGCTGAACAATATTTTGGATCAATTGCAACTGGCGGGCCACAGTTTTAGCCTCTCTGAACTGTACCAGCATGTGGCGGAACAACTGAGCCGATCGCAGACCGATGCGCCAGTTGATTTGCCGACCAACGTAAAAGTGACCTTTGCGGCCAAAGATCCGATTCGATTGCGTTGTCAGAACGGCGTGGTGAGCCTGACGCTGGCGGTGGCAGAGCTACAGCAAAATGGCCGGCGCTGGAACGATTTTTCCGTGACCGCCAATTACGCGCCTGAAATTGAAGACTTGCACGTGCGGCTGGTTCGGCAAGGGCCGATTGAATTGAGCGGCGAAGCCAAAGGCCAGCCAGAAATTGCCCTGCGCGGCGTGTTCAGCAAAATGTTTCCGCGGGAGCGATCGTTCGAGCTAATTCCGAAGGCGATTGCTGACAATCGGAACCTCGGCGATATGCGCATTAGTCAATGCGTGGTGGAAGACGGCTGGATTGCCTTGTCGCTGGGACCGCAACGGGATGACGGCCCGAGCGCGATGCGGGTGGTGCCGACGCTGCGGTAAATTAGCGGATTCCGTGGTTGGCCACTGTTCTTCTGTCTCTTCTGCACTGAGCTCACTTCTTCAGGTCGTCGGCGCCGTAGCGGCCTTGATACTCGGCGGCCGGATATTTGCGCTCGTTCTTGATCATTTTGGCGCGAATGGCATCGGCAACGTCAATTTGCAATTCATTGGCCAGCGCCAGGGCGTAGCAGAGAACGTCGGCCAGCTCGTCGGCGACTTCGCCCAGCTTTTCGGGCTGGGTGCCAATGGCGCGCGATTGATCGATCGTGAGCCACTGGAAATGCTCCATGAGCTCAGCAGCTTCGATGGCCAACGACATGGAAAGGTTTTTTGGCGAGTGGAATTGCTGCCAATCGCGCTGGTTCACGAAATTGGCGATTAACTGGCGGAGATCGGCGAGGGTGGTGGTTTGATCGCTCATTGTCGAGACCTGTGGAAAGCAGCTGATGCGTGCGAAGACAGTGAAGCACCATTTTGTTAAAATCGTTGTGCCACCTCAACCTATCAACGGCCAAATCGAGACATAATCCGATGCGAATTGCCTATCTCGACTGTGCCAGCGGGATTGCGGGGGACATGCTGTTGGGTGCGCTGGTCGATGCAGGTGCGGATTTGGCGACCATTCAGGCGGGAGTTGCATCGCTGGGGCTACCCGAGGTGAAAATCACGGCGACGGAAGTGCGGCGGAAGGGATTTCGGGGGGTGAAGATCGACATTCAGCACCCGGCGGAGCAGAAGCATCGGCATTTGCATCACATTATTGAAATGATCGAGGCGGGCAAACTGACACCTCGCGCGAAAGATTTGGCCAAGCGAGTTTTTACGCGACTGGGTGAGGCGGAAGCAAAAGTGCACGGCGTGGAAATTCGCAAGGTGCATTTTCACGAAGTGGGAGCGATTGATTCGATTGCCGACATCGTTGGGACGGCGATTGGGCTGGATCTGTTAGGCATTGAGCGGATTGAAGCCTCACTGGTGCCGACGGGGCACGGCTTTATCACGATCGCCCATGGGCGATGCAGCATTCCAGCGCCGGCAACGGCGGAGCTATTGAAAGAAATTCCGCAGGCGACGAGCGAAGTGGAAGCGGAACTGACGACGCCGACGGGAGCGGCAATTTTGGCTGCTTTGGCGGAACGATTTGGCCCGCCGCCGGCCATGACCGTGCAGAAAATTGGCTATGGGGCGGGGACGCGAGAGTTTGAGGAGCAGGCGAATTTATTGAGGGTGTTGATTGGGGAGGCGGCTGAAAGTGCAGCGCGTGGTTCGGACGGCGTGCAGACGGAAACGCTGTGTCTGCTGGAAACGAATTTGGACGACGTCAGCGGCGAAGTGATTGGACATTGCGCAACGCTGCTGATGGAGGCCGGAGCACTAGATGTGTTCACCTGCGCCATTCAGATGAAAAAGAATAGGCCGGGGGTGCTGCTGAGCGTGCTGTGTCAGTTAAGCGATGCTGAGCGAATGGAAGGGATTGTTTTCCGTGAGACAACGACATTGGGCGTGCGGCGAACGACCGTCAGTCGGCGCAAGCTGGCCCGCAAGGCTCATCAGGTAAATACGCCGTGGGGAGCGATTGAGGGTGTGTTGGCAACGCTGCCGAACGGGCAGCTGCGATTTTCGCCGGAGTATGAATCTTGCCGAGCGGTGGCGGCGAAACACCAAGTAGCCCTGCACTGTGTATTTGAAGCGGCCCAGCGGGCGTTTATTTCGCCGGGTTAAATCGGCCGGAATCGCATTTAGCGATTGAGAAGAACTACCACGCGGCTCAGCAGCACCACCGCGCCAACAACCGCAGCGGCCAGTGAAGCAAAGAGTACGGCGGCACTGCCGGTATCCAGGGCATCGCGCAAGTGCGGGTTGTGATTTTCGTCGATGGCCTTGGCCAGATACTCCATCGCGGAATTGATCATTTCCGCGGTGAGCACGCCGCCGATGCACAGCGCTAAGATGCACCATTCCCACAACGTGCAGCGGAGCAATGCGGCGGCCACAATTGCGACGCAGGCCACCGCCAAGTGGACTTGAAAGCTGCTTTGGCCGCGTGTGCCGGTGCGGACTCCGCGAAAGGCATCGCGGAATTTTTCGTACCAACTGCGCGGTTTCGGTTCCCGGGTTGTGGGGCTCAAGGGTTAAGCCGAAGTTAGATAAAGTCCAGTGCGTGCGCCGCTGGACTATTCTAGCCCATACAATCCGGCCGGGGGTATGTCGATCTGGCCACGGGTGACCGAGGGATCGTGGCCCAAGAAGCGTGGAACGAGGGCGACGCTGACGCCGACGTTGCCGCGGCTGACATCGACGTTGACGCCCAGCGAAAACAGGAACGATTCGCCGATGCGCGTGAGGCGGAAACTTTCGCCGATGTTTCCCTGCTCGTGCAGATCGAAGGAGGTGCCGAAGGTGGACAGCCATTTGGGCGACATACGGTAGGTGTAACTGGCGGTGATGACGTCGCTGAGAATGTTGGGGCCGCCGCGGTAATCGTTGAAGCCAAGGTATAGGCTGCCGCGCGGTGGGCGGCTGATGAAGCCGCCGACGGAGGTGTAGCGCTGGCCGTCGCTGAAGAAATCGTAGCCA
Source organism: Pirellulales bacterium (assembly GCA_036493575.1). Taxonomy (GTDB): domain Bacteria; phylum Planctomycetota; class Planctomycetia; order Pirellulales; family JADZDJ01; genus DATJYL01. The sequence continues at coordinate 1,324 of DASXPQ010000078.1, read as the reverse complement.
CCGTAGGAGACGAGCGTGAGGCGATCGCCGACGAACCAATGGAAGTCGTAATTGAGCATGCCGGCGGTGTCGCCGAAGTTTTCCTCGGGCTTGGGAAAGAGCTCGAAATTGGTATCGAGCGCGATCCAGTCGATGACGTGCTCCTGACCAGGGATGCCGCGTTTGGTTTGCCAGCGCTGATCGAGATCGAGACGGAAGACGGTTAAATCGTCGGCGATTTCGGTGGGGCCGGTGACCCAATCCATGTCGCCGCGACGGACGGCGTAAAAACGCTCGTCGAATTTCGTTGGCACCGCGAATACGTTCGCGGGAAGGAAGGGGCCGGATGGAGGGATAGGTGGATTGGGGTTCAAGACGGTTCCGTTGTAATCTTCGAAATCCAAGCGACGGCGGAGGGCCTGAATGTTGTTGTCGTCGATGGGATCGAAAATAACGAGTTGATCTACATTGCGACTGGCGTTGGTGTAAGAAAACTCGCCGCCGAAAACGACCTTGTGGGCCACGCCGTTGACGTTGAACAGCTCGCTGTGGACGTTGGGATCGACCGACCACATGGGCATGGTGCTGCGAACGCCCACTTGACCGTAAGCGCGCTGGATGCGGTTGCCGGCCAAGTCGTCGCCCCAGTCGGCCAGCTCGCCCAGGCCGTACGGCACGACCTTGACGGGGCCGACTTGGAAGGGCCAGTCGATTTCCTGGCGCGTGGCGAGCTTTTCGCCTTTGGCGTCGACGTCGTAGGGCAAGAAGCGGAATTGGTTGTAGTCGGTTGGGTCGGTCGGCTGATTAACCTGGCGTTGATTGACGTATCCCAGGTTAGTGTGCTCGTACCAGGTAAGGGTATCGTTCAACAGCGGCTGACCGAGCCAAAAATGATCAAGCCGAGGCAGGTTTTGCGTTTGGGTGAAGAAGGGATCGACCAGCCCGGAGGCACTTAGTTCCAACGACATGTTGTCCCACGTGCGGCGCGCGCCGAGGCGCGTGACCTGATCTTTTTGTTCTTCCCATTCCTGCTGGTAGTACTGCTCCAGGAAATTGCGGTCGGTGACTTCGCCCAATTCCAGCCGGAGTTGCCAATCGTCGGGCAAATCTTCCTGGAAGCGGCCCAAGGTGCGGCCGCGGCCTGCTTCCGGGAACGTGAGGGTGCGACGGTCCAGACCCAAGTTGTCCACGCCATGATCGTCGATGTACCAAGCGTCGATGAAGCCTTGCGAGCGGCCGGCAGGGTTGAAGATTCCGGGACGATCGTAACCGAACTTTGTGCCGCCGCCGACACCGCGAAGACTTAAATAATCGATACTGCCGGTCCAGTTGGTTCCCTGGGGAG
>DASXPQ010000077.1:0-4765 GCA_036493575.1 Pirellulales bacterium | reverse complement strand
ACCGCAGGGCAGGGGTATCTCGTGTGCCGCCAACGGCGGTGCTAGCATTTTTTAGGCGGCCGTCGCCGGTCTCTTCGCCGGCATTCGCGATTGAGTGAGGCCGGCCTTCTAGCTATTCTTCTCGGCTCAAATGTCTTCCGCCGGACTCCACAGCAGGTCTTTTCCAGAATCCGGCGGCCGGACTTTTTCTCAACTCTTTCAGACTTAGTCGATGGATCGACGTTTATCAGCACGACGCTTCGCCGTGCGCGTTTCGTTGCGCGCTTTTGCGCCGACGGTCTTACGCGCAGGCCCACGCTTGGCAGCGTTCGCCGTCTGCTGCGGTTTGCTGGCCGGCTGCGCTGGGCCCAAGTGGGTCGTGGTCCGCGATACGCCGCGAAATCCGTTAACCGATCGGTTGAAACTGCTTTCTCGAGGCGGGCCGCGACCGACGGAACGGACCCTCATGTTTCTGCGCCGTAACGATCTGGAAACCGAGGTCCACGATAATCCGTGCGAGCTGGTTCACAGCGTTCAGAAAGTGATCGATCAGAATCCCTCACCAGAAGCTTTGGCAGCGGCGGCTGAGCTGGCTTACGTCGGTGGCGCACGATCGGACATGCTGGTCCAGCCGAAGCAAGCCTTCAATCTATACTGCGCGAGCGTGGCATATTCGTATGCCTATTTGTTCAACCCACAATTCACGCAGTTTGAAAACCCGTACGATCCGCAATTCCGCGGCGCTTGCGATTTGTACAACGCCGGATTGGAAGCCGCGCTGCGCACGGTAAACAAGCAAGGCAAGCTGCGGCCGGGCGAAAAAATCAGCGTCGACCTGAAGGGCCAACAATACGACATTTCCGTTGAGCCGCGCAACGTGCCGTGGCCGGCCAGCGACATCAAACGGTTTGAATTCGTTTCGGATTACCAAATCCAAGGCCTGAAGAATGTGTTTCACACTTACGGCCTTGGCGTGCCGCTGATTGCCGTACGGAAAGATCATTCGCCCGACGATCCCGTGGAAAAGCACTATGCCCCAGGCCTGAGTTTCCCCGTCACGGCATTCTTACGCTGTTTGCCCGACGAGCCGCCGACTAGCAATATAGTGGCCGGCAAGAAAGGGGCCGACGGCAAAAGCCATCACCGCGCGGTCCTTGAATTATGCGACCCGCTCCAGGCGACAGATATCACCGTCTGTGATCGCCGAGTGCCGCTGGAAAGCAACATCACCACGCCGCTCGCGTATTCGCTCAACGATCCGTCGTTTGCCAAGCTCGATCAGCCGACCACAGGGCTGCTGAACCCGGAGAAAGTGAAGAAGCTCGCCGGAATTTACATGTTGGAACCCTATCAGCCGGGCAAAATTCCGGTGCTGATGATCCACGGATTGTGGTCGAGCCCGATCACCTGGATGGAAATGTTCAACGACTTGCGCGGTGATCAGGATTTACGAAGCCAATATCAATACTGGTTTTATTTGTATCCAACCGGCCAACCGTTTTGGCGCAGCGCCACGCAGTTGCGTGAAGCCCTGGCCGATGTGCGAAACACCTTCGATCCGGCGCGGCAAGAGGCGGCACTGGATCAAATGGTGCTGGTGGGGCACAGCATGGGCGGGCTGGTGGCGAATATGCAAATTGTAAATAGCCGGGACGATTTTTGGCACATCGTGAGCGACAAACCGATTCAGCTAGTGAAAGCCGACGACAAAACTCGCACCGCTTTAGACCGCACGTTCTATTTCAGCGCCGATCCGGCGGTCCGAACGATTATCACCATTGGCACACCGCACCGAGGCAGCCATTTTTCCAATGACGTGACTCGCTACCTGGCCGATAAGTTGATTACACTGCCGGAAACCATGACGGCCCGACTGGCTGCGGTGCGAATGGAAAATCCAGGCTTCTTCCGCGACACGCAAATGTTGGATTCGGCCACGAGCTTGGATTCGCTTTCGCCCCAAGCCCCGATTTTGCCGGTGCTGCTGGCGGCGCAGCGGCCGCCTTGGATTCATTACCACAACATCGTCGGCCGTTTGCCAAAAGACGATTTCACGGTGAAGCTATTTGGCGACGGGGACGGAGTGGTTCCCTACGGCAGCGCCCATCTGGCGCAAGCCGATAGCGAAATTGAAGTGCCGGCCGAGCATGATGAAGTGCATCGCCATCCGGAAACCATTTTGCAGGTGCGGCAAATTCTGGCAGCGCATCTGCGGGAAGTGAAAGAAGGCTACCCGGAAGTTGACGTGCAACTGGCGAAGCGCGAAACCGCCGCGGTTAAATGATTGGCAGCGAAGTGCCCGAGCCGAGAACTGCGTTCTGGCTGCCCGAACGAAAGCCTTCCAAATCGAGCGTGATGTATTTGAAACCGAGTTGTTTCAATTCCGCAACTAATTTCTGCCGGGTTTCATGTTGAGCCAGTTGTGCAATGGCATCTGCGGGCACTTCCAAGCGAGCCAAGTCGCCGCGGTGGTAGCGAACCCGTACCGTGCGCAAGCCCAACGAGCGCAGTAATTGTTCGGCCTGGTCGATCATTTGCAGCCGCTGCGGTGTGACCTCTTCGCCATAGGCCACCCGGCTCGATAAGCACGGCGATGCCGGCTTATTCCAAACAGGCAGTTCCCACTCCGCCGCTAAAGCCCGGACATCACTTTTTGTGAAACCACATTCCAGCAGTGGACTGCAGACTTGATGCTCGCCGGCCGCTTGCATCCCGGGACGCCAATCGCCGGCATCGTCGAGATTCGCACCATTGACGATTACCGCCAACCCCAGCCGCGCGGCCAACGGCTGCAGTTGTTCGTACAATTCCGTCTTGCAAAAATAGCAACGGTTGGCGGGATTGGCGGTGTAGTTGGGATCGCTGAATTCATCAGTCGCCAATACTTCATGCCGGATGCCAATCTGTTTGGCAATCTCGCAAGCCGCTTCCATTTCACCTTCCGCTAAGCTGGCGCTCGCGCCGGTTACTGCGACGGCCTGCTCTCCCAACACCATCTGCGCAGCCTTGGCCACGACCGCGCTGTCAACGCCGCCGGAAAACGCCACGGCACAACTGCCGTAGCTCCGCATCAAATCTAACAAGCCAGCGGTTTTGTCTTGAAGCGTCTTCACAGCTTGCTAACCAGAAAGGTGCGATCGAACGACCCGTGGTAATGATATGGATATTAGCGGGTCGGGCAACAGCAGCAAACTACGTCGTTCGTGCGTTACGGAGCACTGGTTGCCAGTTCTTTTTGAAGCGCTATCGACGTGGCATTGTTTGGATCGGCAGTTAGCGACTTTTGGACCCAATTGGTGGCTGCGGAATGATCGTGCTGAGCCAGACTGAGTCGGGCCAGTTGATAATAGACATCGCTCGGTCGGCTGCCGTGCGCTAAGGCGGATTCCAGGTCGGCCTTCGATTCGGCATACCGCTGGAGGCGGCCCCACAGGATGCCCCGCGCGAGGGCGGCGGGAGCTAGTGCCGGATCGAGTTGCAGCGCTCGACTGAGGTCGTCCAACGCGTCATCGTCGCGGCCCAGCGATTGAAAACAGATCGCCCGGTTAAAGAAACATGCCGCCTGCTGTGGCGCCAAGGCAATGCACACGGTGGCGGCCGTTACCGCCTGATCGAAATGCCCGAGTTCAAAATCGCAACGCGTTTGTTCGAAGTTTGCCCAGAATTCGTTTGGCTCTAAATCGACTGCCAGGGCTAATTGACGCTGAGCTTCGATCAGGTCGCCGTGGTGCATGAGCCAACGCCCAATGGCATAGTGCTCCCACGCATTGCCGCTGGGCGCCAAGGAATTCAGCCGAATGTCGCCGACACTGTTTGGCGAAGTTTCTTGATAATCTCGGCGGGCCAAATCCAGCAGAATACTGGAGCCGCACATTTGTTGCGCTTCGTTTAGTTTTTGCAGCGCTTGATGTCGAGCACCGGCAATCTTATCCGTCTTTGATTTATCTTCGGAATTCGCTAATTGCACATCCAACCGTGCCGACAGAATAGCCAAATCGAGGAAATCGCGCCGCAAGGGCTCGTCGAGAGCGGTTTCACTTTGATCTTGTGGATCCTCAGTCATCCCTGGGGCGAACCTCGTGCGTGCATCCCAAATTTTGTTGCAGCCGGCTGCGATTTCAGCCAGCTTGGTATCGCTAAGCTGTTCGTTGTCTAGAAAACGCAACTGCTCCACAAAGTCGTGCAGGCTGGCAATGGTCTGCGCTTGCTGGGCGGATTCGATTTGCGTCTGCAACCGGCCGCGGAGGTTAACTTCCAACGGGAACCAATGCAAACTATTCCAAGCAGTTTGGGCATGTTCGATGGCCGGAGCATACTCTTTGCCGAGTAATTCTCGTTGCGACTGCACAAGAAACGCCTCGGCAGTACGAATCCGATCACGATAGAACAGTCCGCCAATGCCGCCAATCATTAACACGGCAGCCAGGCCGGCGGCCACGACGGGCATGGCGTGCGGTTTTCGCCGACGCCACTTTTGCCACCGCTCTACGACGCTGCGGTTGGCAACGCCGCGCAGCGGCAGGCGGGCCACATGACACCGCAAATCGCCGGCCAATTGGCCGGCATCCTGATACCGTGCCTTGGGAGACACTGCTAAACACTTACTGACGATATCCTCCAGCCCTTGGCTGACCTGCGGATTGGCTTTGCGCAGGTCGCGCCGGGCAGCGTCCAAATCTGCCACCGGAAGTTGTCCCGCCAGCGATTCATACAACAGAATGCCCAGCGAATAGATATCCGATCGGCCGTCCAATCGCTGCGTGATGGCAGTACCGCGCCGAATGGC
>DASXPQ010000076.1:0-2549 GCA_036493575.1 Pirellulales bacterium | reverse complement strand
GAATCGTCAGATTTGTATTCTAGTAACCACGGCATCGTATGGAGGCTGCCATGATTGAAATCCTGCCGGAAAGCTCCGATAAAATCCTCGGTTTCAAAATGTCGGGCAAACTGCACGACGAAGACTACAAAAAGTTTGTGCCGCTGGTGGATGAAGCGATTGCCAAGCAAGGGAAGATCCGCATGCTGGCTCAGTTTCATGATTTCCACGGCTGGGATGCCAAAGCACTGTGGGACGACACCAAATTCTCCACCACCCATTGCACGAAGATCGAGCGGATTGCTTTGGTTGGCGAAAAGACATGGGAAAAATGGATGGCTATCGTCTGCAAGCCCTTCACGATGGCCAAAATTCGCTATTTCGACGTCGCCGATATTGCCTCCGCCCAAAAATGGCTCGAAGAAGCTTGATCGACGTCCGATCGCACGCAGCAAATACCCGCCCTCATGTCCATTGACCGCATTCCTCTGCTGCGATGGCTGACGGTGCCTTATCAGCCAGATCCCGTTGCACGCGGATTTCTTGAGCGGGTGCAAACCCAAAGCTCCACTGGCCTCGATGCCACCGTCGCGGTTTTGGATGCCGATGAAAGCAAAAAATTCTTCGGCACATCGCTCGCCCGCCGAGGCATTCAACCAGTGTGGCTGAATATCAAGAACTCCAGCCCACATCCCTATCGACTGAATTTGCTGACGCTCGATCCGAATTACTATTCCCCCTACGAAGCAGCGGCGATCAACCGGTTTTCGACCGGCCGACGGTTGCTGGAGTTTGGCTTTTTGGCATGGATGTTTCTGCCGCTGATTATTCTGCTGCCCATTAAGCTCATCGCTGCGCGGCGTGCCAATCGAAAAATGGAGGACTTCTTCGAACAGCATGCATTTCATCTGCGGCCGATTGGGCCTGGCAGCACGGCGGAAGGTTTCGTCTTCACCTCGCTCGATGCCGGCAGCAAAATCGTTCATCTTTTGTTCATGGGGCACAGCGATAACAAAGAATTTACTTTTACCGTGCCGGTCCCAGGATTGAATGCGGATTATTTGCGGCATGATTTTCAAAAGCGCTATCCGACCGATCAAATCACCGACTGTACTGTCCCCATGTTGGTACAGCATTTGGCCCAGATGCCGCGGGCCACGACCAACGCCAGCGGATCGCGCCCAGGCGATCCCATTAATCTGGTCGTCGCCGGCGAATTTGCCACCCTGCTTGGCGCGTTTGGAGCGCGCTGGGACGAAACCGAAACCATTACCCTGGGCACGTGCTGGAAAACGTTTCGGGCATTCTTCGTCGGTTCCGAGTACCGTTACTCGCCAGTCAGTCCGCTGTATCTCTTTGGACGCAGTCAGGATTTCGCTCTGCAGCGCGTCCGGGGTTCGATTAACGAACGGCTGCATTTGCGTTTGTGGTCCACGCCGCTGCACTTCGAAGGGGTGCCCGTTTGGATCGGCCAGGTAAGTCGCGACATTGGAGTGCGATTTACTTGGAGGACCTGGAATTTGACAACGCACCGAATCGATCCAGATGTCGACGAGGCCCGAGATTACGTTGTGGAAGACCTATTGCAAGCCCAACGCTTGGAGAAGGCCGGTTACATTGACGGCGTAGTTCCGTGCGATCGCCAATCGCCACGGCGCAATTTGACTGGCGACGTTTACTTCACCGATGGCCGACGCGCAGCTGTGAAGGTCTCTCCCTCGCGCACGCCACCAAAATTCATCGCTTGGGCGTAAGGATTGCTCGCGCTAGCGAGAGAGCATTTGGTCGTAGAACGCCGGGTAGCCCGACAGTGTCAGTCGGCTAGAGCTACCTGCTCACTCTCAAATTCTTCCCGGCTCAGTGATTTCGCGGAAATCGGCGGTAAAATCAGCCCATCTGCGTTTTGCCGCCGGTCATTCGCCGCGTATCTATAACCTACACTTTCACAACCGCTCAGCCGGCGGCCCACAGAGCATTCCAGGTGTCTGCTCATCGGTTAGCTCTGGCCGACCTTCATTTTTGGCGAGATTCACAAAGGGGAATAAATTATGATTCGCAGCGCACTAAAAGAAAATAAAAAGCATTCCAATCACACCTCCCGCAATCGAAATGGGTATGCCCAAACCGAAAGAGACATTCTAGCGACGGTACGGGGAATGGGCTCCGAAGCAAAACAATCACTTCAACGCCGTGCGGCCGATTTCAAAGAATCCGCGGCCGACTACGTCTCACAAGGGCGTAAGCAAATTCGCGCAATCCGCCGCTCAGCCAAACGGCGCGTTAAGCAAAACCCTAAAGCGGCCCTCTGTATGGCTGCCGGTTTGGGTTTGTTACTTGGCTGTTGCCTGCGTCGCCGCAAGTAAATCAAAGTTCAGCGAAACGAACACAGGCGCAGCGCAAGCTAGTTTAATTGGCTCGGCTGCGCCTTGTTTATGCGCTGCGCTTATTGAAACTGGAGCGACCGGTCTCCATCGACACCGTCGCCTGGGCCAGCCAATCGATGCTCTCTCGGTCGTGGCTTACGAGCAGCGTCGGAATGTGAAATTCTTCGATCGCCCGAATCAAATGTT
>DASXPQ010000075.1:0-3661 GCA_036493575.1 Pirellulales bacterium | reverse complement strand
TTTGGCGCCACCTATTACGTCGCGCCGAGCGGGGGAACCGACGGCGGCACCGGAGATTTTGGGACGCCGTTTGCGACAATTTCCCATGCCATTAGTGTAGCCGGCGCCGGTGACACGATTTATCTGCGCGGCGGCAACTATAATCTTTCCAGCACGATCTCCATTTCAAGCAGCAAATCGGGCACGGCGGCCAATCCGATTAATTTGCTCGCATACTCTGGAGACGCCACGGCGCCGGTTCTGGATTTTCGCGCGGAAACGTTTAGTTCGAACAATAGCGGCCTGCGCGGATTTGATGTGCAGGGGAACTACTGGCACTTCAAAGGATTTACGGTTCAATATGCGGCGGACAACGGGATCATGGTCTCGGGGTCGAATAATACGTTTGAGCAACTGGTCACGCGACAGAACCAGGATTCCGGGCTGGCGCTGCAAGGCCCCAGTAGCGGTGCACGCCTCCCATCGAACAATTTGGTATTGAACTGCGATTCGTATGGCAACTTTGACTTCGGCCCGACGAACGGACCACATGGAGAGAATGCGGACGGGTTTATCGCCAAGTTTCGCCAACTGGGTACGGGGAATTACTTTATTGGCGATCGGGCTTATAACAACGGCGATGACGGATACGATTTCTGGCAGTCTCCGAATCGGGTCACGGTGATTGGTTCACAGGCATTTCATAATGGACTGACAACGACGTCGATCTTCAGGACCGCGGCAAACGGCACGTTGAGCAACTATGCGGGGGATGGCAACGGTTTCAAATTGGGCCAAGACAGCAGCACGCACGTGCTGCTGGATTCGATGGCATGGGGGAATGGCCACAACGGATTTGATGCCAACGGTAATGCGACGCAAGAGAGCGCCGGGGGCGGCATTCAACACGGCCTGACGTTGTATAACAACACGTCGTTCAACAATGCCAGAAACGGGAGCGGCAGCAACTTCGCATTTAGCGAAAACTTTGCGCACGTCCTGGTCAACAACATCTCGTTGAACGGGTCGGCGAGCACCAGTGCATCGACCATCACAAGCCACGACAGTTGGAATAGCGGGTTCAGCGTTTCGGCGAGTGATTTTCTTTCGACTGCTGATCCGGCGACGGATGGGGTGTTTCATCCGGCGGGAACAGGAGCCGATCGAAGCGGCACGACGGCACCGACGCTGCCGGTAGTACCAGCGCGCTTGGCCGACGGGAGCCTGCCGTATTCGACCTTTTTGCGATTGAACTCCAATAGCCCGTTGATTGATGCAGGCATTGCATCGTTTACGGATGCGGCGGGCAATCCGGTTATCCTGTCAACAAATTCAACGTTGCTAAATTTCACGGGCGTTAGCATCGCGCTGAGTGGCTACACGGGACTGGCGCCGGATCTAGGTGTTGAAAGAGCACTTGGGCCGGCTGGTGATTTTAATCAAGACGGACACATCAATTCGGCTGACATAGCCCTTGCAATGACTGCCCTTTCCGACACGCAGAATTATCAAACGAGCCATGGTCTGACCGATCCGAATTTGTTTCTAGCATATAGCGATGTAAACAAAGACGGAGTTTTCAACAACAGCGATCTGCAATCGCTTTTGACCATACTTATTTCAGGCGGCGGATCGGCTGACCCGGTGCCAGAGCCAACCAGCTTTACGATGGCGCTACTATGTGTTGCGGCACTATGTGGAGCGCGACGAATATTGCGGTGACATTGCCGTGGAAGTTCGTGCTACGCAATGGTCATGTGACCACCAAATGCCGGATTTGCGTCTAGCGGCGGCTTACTGCACTTTGTCGGCCTGCATGTGATAGATGGCCAGACATTTTCCTTGGGGGCCGGCGATTTCCTGGATGGAAAACGTGCCCTCGACGGCCACCGGCTGCGTGGTGAAGTCGGTTGTTCGGCCTTCGTTCATTTGTACGATGATGCAGTCGTACAGCGCGGCGCCGGGGCCGAAGCAGCACTGCAAATTGTCGCGCACCAGCACAAACTGGGCTAGGCCGGATTGCTGAAAACTGGGCAAGATGTAACCACGGATCCGGATTTTGGAATCGCTGAGTTTTTCGATGGCCGGCGTGATCATTTTGCGCTGGAACGGCTCGTCCTTCTGCATGTCGAATTTGACGGTGTCGAAGGAGATGTCACGCGTGGGCAGCGGGCGCGAGGGTGTTGCTGCTGAGTCGGCCGGCGATGCGGGGCGAGCCGCGGCATTCGGCTCGCTTGTGCTGGAAGTATTGGCGGCAAGTTCGGTTTTTGTGGCGATCGGCTCGTTGGTAGTGGTTGCAGCGGGGGATGAACGGTTGGCGCAACCGGCGGCAAGTGCCAAAATGGAGAACAGGAGCGTGCCCTTTTTCCAATCCGTGGTCATGGCAGAATGGCCTCGTCGAGGTGGTAAAACACGATGCCTTTGGCATCGACAGCGTCGCGAGGGGGCGTAATGTGGAAGGTGCCGGCGATTTTAAACAGCCCTTGAGAATAGGTGATTCCTTTACCTTCGGACAAGGACACTTGAATGCGGTCGGTGATTTTTGGATTTCCGCCGAAGCAGCAGGTTCCGTTATCGCGGACTAACAAGAATTGCATGATGCCATCCTTCTTCATGCCTGGGTAAACGTAGCCCTTAATGAAGACTTTTTTTCCATCCAAGGCTCTGGCTTCGGGAGGAATGGAAATGGGTGGGTCGTCGGGTTGCGGCTGCAGCAGGGAGTAATCGACACGTTGATAGCCGTCCGGCACTTCCGTGGCGTAATTATAAGTCAGACGTCCGAACCCTCCCACGCAAAACAAAATTCCCAAAGCGATACCGGCAATGGCGACGCCACGACCGGTGTATTCTTGCGGCTGCTTACGAATATTCCTTAAGGCCATGATACCGAGGGTCACGCCCGCAATTGGAATCAGAGCGAGCCACCAATCGAGCAATGCGAGAATTGATAACACGCCCAACACGAATGAAGCGACCGCGGGTGTGGAGAGTGCGCGGTAGGCGTCCGCCAGATTGTAATCGTCGTCCTGCTGCGACTGCGGGGTACTCAAAACCGCTGGTGGCTTGCGGACCGGGGTCATCATGTCCACGGGTGTGGCGGCTGCTAATGGTTCGGATTCCACACTCATTGATTGCTGGCTCTTAGTTCTTCTTTACGGTGCCGCCGGGACTCGCGGAGCTGGACGTGTTGTTGGTTACGTTGCTGGAGTTAGTCGCTGGCGCGGCGGCGGGGGGCAATGCGGCTCCGCCGGGCAATAAAAACGACTGGGCCTGCTTGGCTGCCGTGGGGTCCAGTTGTTCCAACTTGGCCAATTGTTGCTTGGCGGCCGGCAGCGGGCAAACCTGTAAGTATTTTAACACGGGAACGCGCACCCAGGCGGAATCGGCGTCGGCATTCACAAACAAGTCGACCAGACGGTTAAGGACGGTCCAATCTTGCCAACGGGCCAGGTCGGGAATGACCAGATCGGCCATTTTGGGGCGATCGAGCATGAAGTGGAACGCTTCGGCGGCCTTCTCCTTGGGCACGATGCCGGTTTCCTGCGCGATACGGATGGCTTGTATGGCGCCGTAGGTATCAGTGAATTCGGCCGTCTGGTTTTTCAGGAACGAATCTTCCACTAGCAGCAAGCCGCTGGGGCCTTTGATGGCCAAGTAGGAGCCGATCATGGCGTCGAGGCCC
>DASXPQ010000074.1:0-6403 GCA_036493575.1 Pirellulales bacterium | reverse complement strand
TTTTCCAGCACCTTCACAGCATTTTGCCCGCCATTATCGCCCAACTTCAGGCCACGAAGAATTACTTGCCGATAGGCTTCCGGCTTGTCGGGAGCCTGATCAATGCGAGCCAGCGAGACCAGTACTTGCTGGGCAAATGCTCCCTCTAAAATCGGCAACGATTGTACGAGCAGTGCATAATTGTCGCCGCCGGGATTTTGGGTGAGCGCCATGGCAATGTGGCCGCGGCGTTCGGGGTATTTCTCATAAATTTCCTGCAAATAGGCGCTGGCTGCCGGATCGTGGCAGCGGCCTAGCACCGCCACAATGCCAATGCCCAACTTGTGCTGGGCCTCTCCGTCCAGGGCGGCAATTTGTTTGTCCAGTTCAATGATTAACTGAATGGTGCTGGGCGAAATCTGCTCAGGCAACTTCGCTAACACCGCCAGCGCGGAATTTGGCCACTTCGCGCCGTCAGATAAAATCAGCGAGCGCTCATCGTCGGTCAGATTCACAAAAAAGTCGCGAGAAACGTTGTCGATGTAGCCTTCAAAGCTGTGTCCGCCGGGCAGCGTGCGCACCGTCTCATAAAACTTGAGCAACTCTAATTTTTGCGCGGTCGTCCAACCATTGAGATAGCGCGCGTACAGCGCTACTTGCAGCTTGTCGGCCGAAGGAATGTCGATCGCCAACTGTTCCAGCATGCGCGGAATCGCCGATTTGCCCTGCAAATACGCGACGAGCCGCACCAACTCCCGATTCATTTGCAGGTTGCGCGTCGGATACTCCCGAGCAATTTTCTCCGCCAATTCGGGCATGTCGCCCGGCTGCAAATTGACGTCAGCCAGCGACAATTGCATCACGCGCAGCATATCGAGAAAATCCTGATCGTTCACAAAACCATCCATCAATTTTTCCATGTGCTTCAAAATGGCGACACAATCTTCTCGGGTCGGCTCCATCACCAGCATCGCCAAAGCACCTTGGGTAAACGCTCGCGGATTGTTCACGTTCAAAACCTTGGCACGATAGTCTTCCACGGACAACGATTCCAACAGCCGCGTCGCCGCATAGGCAACATAACGATGCGTGCTACCCAGCAGCGGCGCCAAATCGTCATAGCTGGGCTTCTGTCCGGAACGCACCATGGATTCGCATGCCACGCGTTGCACGGCCGGATCTCGATCGTGCAGCAATTGCGCCAATTTAGTGTGCGTATCGGCATCGGGATGTAATCCCATCAGATATGCTGCTTTGGCACGGATCGTGGCGTCGCTATCGCTCGCCAGCCGCACCAATTGCAGCCCGGTAGGAAATGGGCCGAATAGATGCATCAGATCCAGTGCCCGGCAACGCTCCGGCTTGCTGATCGCTGGATTCTCCGCGATGGTTTGCAGCTGCTGGTCCCACGCAGTGCCCATTTCTTGCTTAAGCGTGGCAATCTTTTGCCGGGCGAACGCACTGGTCAATTGCGGCTGACGCAAGGCCTGATCCATTCCCTTTCCCAAATTCGTAGCTTCCGCCGGCACTTGCCCGCGCCACACAATGCGGTAAATGCCACCTTCCGTGCCGCGTCCGCCGGTGCAAAAGTACAATGCGCCATCGGGTCCAATATCCAATCCGGTCACGTTCAGCGGCTTGCCGGCGGCAAAAGTTTCGGTCACCGTTTGATAGGTGCCATCTTTCGCGGTCGGAAAGATTGCCAGAATGCGCCCCCGCGACCAATCGCCGACGAATACCGCATCGTGGTACCGTCTCGGATACATCACGTGATCGTAAACTGCGACGCCGGTGGGCGAACCACGCCCGGTATCGGTCATCGTTGGCAAACTGTCGAAATAATAGTCCGGCCAGACACTCCAGCCGCTGCGCGATCCGAACTCCGCGCCGGGCGTCACATGCAACAGTCGCGTCGGCCGATACCAGGGCAAACCGTCATCCCACTCCATGTCCGAATCCGCAGTGAACAATTCCCCCGTGCGATTGAACGCCAGGCTGTAGCTGTTTCGCAAACCGCCGGCAAATAATTCCGCGAAGCTGCCGTTAATGTCCGTCCGCACAATGGTGCCGCCCGGCGCCTTAATGCCCGCCGCGTAACCGTGAGGGTCCTCATATTTCGGGGTAAATAAATCCCCCTCATAAAAATGATGATACGGACTACTCGGATCCACTTGCTTGTCAACTTGCGCGTGGTTTCCGGCCACAACGTACAACAATCCATCGGGCCCGAGCGTCAAACCGTGCGGCCCGTGCTCAATTGAGTCGCCAGTGAATTTCAGCAGCGTTTCGACTTTGTCGGCATGGTGACCGCCTGTCGTGTCGCTCAGGCGATACAGTCCCAACCCGTCAGGTCCTTTTCCCACGGCAAACACTAATCCGTTCAGGGCCAGCAGACCTTGGCAATTTGTTACTTGATCGGCAAAGACTTCGGGTTTGTCGAGTTTTCCGTCGTGATCGGCATCCTGAAACAGCAAAATTCCTGCGCCTTCCTTGGAGGCCAGGACATCACCAAACTCGTTGAACGCCATCGTCAACAGCGAGCCCGTGTCGTCCGGCGTAAGCACGGTTTCCACGCGAAATTCCGGCAAGGTTTCAAAGCGGCCGGCGGGCGCGCCGCCAGCCATTTGCACATCGTCCAACCACGGGGGCGTCGTCCCCAAGGGACCAATCACACGCGCCGCCAGCCATTGGCTATCGTTGAACGATTGTTTCGACCATTGCGGAAATTCCTGCAGACTGGTGCGCCACGTGGCGTCGGAGTTGTAAGCCACGTACGTGCCGCCAACATCTTTTACCACCACACGGGCCACCAACCCCGCGCTGCCTTGTTCCTTGACTGTGGCTTTAATCGCCACGGTGTTGCGGCCTGAGGTGAGAAATTTGGTGATGTCATGCGATTTCATCACTCGCCAATTGCTTCCTTCAGCAACCTGGCGGCCGTTTACCAACAGTTCGTAAGCGTTATCACAAGAAATTTGCACCTCGCCGCTTTCCGGCGGTCCGATGGTGAACGATTTTCGGAAATAGCATGAGCCGGCCGGTACATTTTTTTCCAGCGGCTGGGCGGGGGACCAAATCCACTGCATTTCCTGTTGCTGCGCCGCACTAGCCTTCGGTTCAATTTTCGCGTCCGATTTGGCATCCAATTTCTTATCAGTACTGTGAAGGGGCCTGCCATTAATCAGGTCCTGAACGCTTAACGGGCGAGATCCCTGCGCGCAGGCCCAGCGCAGGCCATGCGAGCCCAGGCAAACCAGCCCGATAACTAGTCCGGTCAAAACACACCAGCTTGCGCCACCATGCGCTGTCTGCTTCCGTGCATTCGCTGATTGCATGTCAGTTCCTCATCCGCCAGTAAGGACCAGTCAAATTGAATTCCGCTGCGGCTTGTATCAATCTGTTTGCCTAACGGTGGGCGCGCGAACTAGAGGCGCTGCCGGCAGGCAGACATCCAGACGCCAAAAACACCCAAGCCGTGGAAGAGTACCGACTTTCGGCAACCCAAGCAACACGGCTTCCCTTGCTAGCTTTCCCAGCGCGACTCTGCTTGACCATTTGGCAAGCCGCGCTTTAGCATGCGGTCTCTGGGTAATTTTGTTGATCGCCGCAAACTCTGGAATTGCTTGCAGCGATAACGCCAATCAGGAGGGCGATTGAAATGACGGACCGATGCGAGGGGCGCTGGATATTAGGTTGGTTATGCTGCCTCTTTGCATTTTGCCTGCCGTTCGCCGGTTGTGGTAATCCAGAAAACCCGGCGTCGCTCACAAAGCCGCCGCCACCGTCAGCAGAAAGTCCATCTGCCGCACAACCGACGGAGCCTACCAGCTCCGATCAATCAACCGCCGCACAACCGGCGGTCTCCTCTTCGGATACCCCAGCTGCCAGTGCTCATCCGGAAGAGCCCTTCCACCGGCCCGCCACGCTGGTGGAGCTCGACAAAACCATCGAGTGGGAAGACCGCCCCGTGCGCGATTCTATGAAGCTCCTCACGGACGATTTAGCCAAGAATCCGCTGCTGGTCAGCGTCGAGCAGGCTTTGGCTATGAAAAATGACAGCACGGAAGACAATCAAAAAATCCTCAGCGTCTTAGGCCGCCTGCCCGCAGGCAATCAGCAGCCCAATTGGAACGCAAACATCACTCGGTATTTGATCATGGATATGAACAGCATGAATCCGATTTTGGTCGATACCGCTTACGAAATGTGGGTGGCACAAATCTATGTGCCTTATATCATCGCCTTCGATTGGAACATGCAGCCCTACGCCGATGCAGACTTTGTCGAACATTGGCAATCAAGCAAAGATCACATGTGCGATAAGATAACGCTTCGCCGCGACTGCACCTGGTCCGACGGAAAACCATTTACCGCGCACGATATCGAATATTCGTTTCACGCCATCATGAATCAAAAGATTCCGGTGCTGGCCGTCAGGACCAATTGCGACAAGCTCCGCGATGTCGTCGCCTACGACGACTACACCGTGGTGTTTTTTCAGCGCGAGCCCCTGGTCACAAACGTCTGGAACCTCGATTATCCGATGATTCCCCAGCACATTTATGAACCGCTGTATTCGCAACTCGATAAGATCAGCTTCGAAGAACTGCAAAACCAGCCCGAGTATCAAAAATACGAGCTACATCCTATTTCCTGTCAGGCCTACGAATGCGTGGGCCGCACCCGCAATCAGGAAATTGTCTTCCGCCGGAACGACAGTTGGTACCTGCACGACGGCAAACAAGTCCGGGCCAAGCCGTTCTTTCAGGAAGTGCGCTTCCGAATCGTCGAAGACCCCAACACGGCCCTATTAGCGCTCAAGTTGGGGGGCGAAGCAGGCGGACTCGACGAATACGAAATCCAACAAGATCAATGGGCCAGCCAAACCGATGGCCCCGACTTCTACAATAAAAACACCAAATCGTTCGGCACCGAATGGACCTACTTCTATTACGGCTGGAACAACAACGAACCCTCGGCGCCGTTTTTCAAAGATCGCCGGGTTCGTGAAGCCATGTCCTATGCCGTCGATTATCACGAACTCCTGCACACGCTCCTGCACGGATTGTGCGAACAGTGCACTTGCATTACCCATCCCACGGCTTGGTACGCTCCTAAAATTCCGCTGAAGCCTTACGTCCAAGATTTGGATAAAGCCGAAGCGCTGCTCAACGAAGCCGGATGGGTCGACAGCGATGGCGACGGAATACGCGATAAGCTTGTCGACGGTCAGCGCGTGAAGTTTGCCTTCAGCATCATTTGTAAAAACGATCCGGAGCGAGTCGCCATTTGCCAACTCCTGCAAAACAATCTCGCGCAATTGGGCATCCAGTGCGATATCCAGAAAATGGAAGGCACCCGCCTGTTCGATCGGCTGAATAAAAAACAGTATCAGGCATGTTTTGCCGGCTGGGGCTGCGGTACCGATCCCGACGAAGACGAAAACGTCTGGGCAACCAAATACATCAAAGGAGGCCGCAACGATTTGCAGTATTCAAATCCCGAAGTTGATCGACTATTTCAGGAAGGCCGCCGTGAATTCGATCAGGAAAAACGCGCCGCCATCTATGCCAAAATTGATGAGCTCATTTACAACGATCAACCCTGCACTTTTCTGTACTGGCGCAATTCACTTTGGGGTTGGAACAAACAATTGCGCGGCTACCGGTTCAGCCCTCGAGATCCATATAACTATTTCCCCGGTTTTATGAGCATCTGGAATGCCGCAGAATAGCCGGCGGTTATCTTCATGTTGAATTATCTTGCTCGCCGCTTCCTCTTGGGCATCCTCACGCTCTGGTTAGTGACGTTCTTGGTGTACGGATTGATCCGGAGCATGCCGGGCGATCCGACGCTGGTCCGCATGGAACGCCTGGCGCCGGGACAGAATATCCGCTCGGAAGACCTGGCGCAGATGAAAAAAATCTACGGGCTCGACAAACCCTGGCCCGTGGCCTATTGGGCGTGGTTGAGCAACGTTGTCCGTTTTAATTTCGGCAATAGTTTTTCTCGCTATCAACCTGTCACGGAAGTGATTGGTGAACGCATTTGGCCCACACTGCTCCTTTCGGGCACGTCTCTCCTGTTGGGATACATTTTAGCCGTCCCAATGGGCCTCTACGCCACGGCCCGCGGCGGCCGGCTCGACGAGCGCAGCCTCAGCGTCACCCTCTACATGCTCTATTCGCTGCCGGCGTTTGTCGCGGCACTCTTTCTGCAAATGATTTTCGCCGTCAAGCTGCAAGGCACCTGGCTGGAATTGCCGCTGGACAGCATGACCAGTCGCGGCTTTCAAGATTTTTCTACGCTCGGCAAAGCTTGGGATTTATTCCGTCACGCGCTATTGCCTACCCTTTGCTTAACATATGGCACGCTGGCATATGACACCCGGTTCATTCAAGCCAACATGCAGGAAGTGCTCCGG
>DASXPQ010000073.1:0-3847 GCA_036493575.1 Pirellulales bacterium | reverse complement strand
ATGTTCTTCAGATTGTTGTGCCGCGCGCCGACGATGCGGAGTGCATTAGCCCCAGGCTCCGCCCGAGGGATTGCTTCGTACCTTTTTCCGTTAACGGCCTTCGGCTCCGCGGCAATGCTAGTGGCTGCCTTACCACGGATCCCTGACCACTGATCACTGATCCTCCGCTGCTTCGGAATTTCAATCTGCCTTTTGCCATTCAAAAACTGCCCGGTGACGCTTCGTTCCGCCTTGACAATCTTTTCCAGCGGCCCTGCCGCCACCAATTCACCGCCGCGCACACCCGGACCGGGGCCGAAATCCAAAATCGTATCGGCTGCCCGCATGGTGTCTTCATCATGCTCGACCACAACAACCGTGTTTCCCTTGTCGCGCAATTGATGCAGCGTATCGAGCAGCTTTTGATTATCACGCGGATGCAAACCGATCGACGGTTCGTCCAGGATGTACAGCACGCCCACTAATCCGCAGCCGATCTGCCCGGCCAATCGGATCCGCTGCGTTTCACCGCCAGAAAGAGTCGGCGCTGTCCGATCGAGAGCCAAATACTCCAGCCCCACGTTGACCAAAAATCCCAGCCGGCCGCGGATTTCCTTTACGGCTTCTTCGGCAATTTTTTGGCCAGTGGCGTCTAACACCAACTCGCTGAAAAAATCCGCGGCGTCATTGACCGCCAGCGCACACACGTCTGGCAAGCTGCGTGCGGGCCGATCGGCAAATTTCGGATGGGCCGAGGAAAGGGTCACGCTCCGGGCCTGCGGATTCAGCCGCGCCCCGTTGCAGGTGGCGCATCGCACCACGCTCATGTATTTTTCCAATTGCCGCTGCTGCATCTTGCTGTTCGTACTGCGATGCCGCGACAACAACTGCGGAATAATTCCTTCAAAACGCCCGCCGTATTTCATCCCCTGCGGCCCGTTGCGCCACGTAAATGTGATGTGCTCCTCGCCGGTGCCGTGCAGCCAAAGCTTTTGCAACTCCGGCGACAATTCCCGCCAAGGCGTTTCCAACATCGTGCCGTGTTCCAAGTTGTGCAGGCGCTCCGCAGTATCCGCCACCCCCTGATAAATATGCCGTCGCCAACGCCCCATGTCCCGCCAAGTGCCAACCAACTCAATGGCGCCTTGGGCGAATGACAAATCAGGATTCGGCACCAACCGTTCCGCCGCAAAGCTGTAAATTTCCCCCAACCCGTCACACTGCTTACACATGCCTTGCGGACTGTTGAAACTGAACAATTGCGGACTAGGCGGCTCGAAACTCAGCCCACACGGCGTGCAAGCGTAGTGGGCCGAGAGGACTAAGTCGGAAGGGGGAAGGCGGAAGGCGGAAGGGGGTGTGAAATTGTCGTCGGGGCCGTCGCTGTTGAAATCCTGGCCGTTTTCGTCGTCCGAATGGGGAGTGGGGAATGGGGACTGGGGAATAGCGCTTTTTGCTTGCTTCTTTCCAGCCGATTTTGCTTGCTTCGTTTCCGCCTTCCGCCTTCCCCCTTCCGCCTTTGCCGCTTCTCGCCCTTCCAGTTCCGTTGTCACAATCAACTCGCCGTTGCCCAACTTCAATCCAAGCTCCACGGCTTCGGCCAGTCGGGCGCGGACGTTGGGGCCGGCGATCAGGCGGTCGATCACCACCTCAATGTAGTGCCGCATTTGGCGGTCGAGTTTCAGATCGTCAGTCAGTTGCACCACCGTGCCGTCGACTCGGGCGCGCGAAAATCCCTGCTTCAGCAAATCTTCGAACAGGTCGCGGTGTTCACCTTTCTGGGCGCGAATCAGCGGTGCTAACACCAGGAACGGAGTTTTCTCGGGCAGCTCCAGAATTCGCTGGATAATTTGCTCGCGGCTTTGGGCCGTAATTGCCCGGCCACAGTTCGGGCAATGGCCTTGCCCGACGCGGGCATACAGAACCCGCAAGTAATCGTAAATTTCGGTGATCGTGCCGACGGTTGAACGCGGATTCTGGCCAGAGCTTTTTTGCGAAATCGAAATCGACGGACTCAAGCCCGAAATGTGGTCGACTTCCGGCTTCGGCATCTGGCCCAGAAACTGCCGGGCGAAGCTCGACAAACTTTCGACGTATCGCCGCTGCCCTTCGGCATACAGCGTATCGAACGCCAGCGAGCTTTTGCCCGACCCGCTAACGCCGGTCAGGCAGACCAATTGATTCCGCGGGAGCACCACGTCGACGCTGCGGAGGTTATGCTCCCGAGCGCCGCGGATGACGATATCTGGGGCAGGCATGCGGTGATATGGCCGGCGGGTGGAACCGGCATTAAACCCCGCCGGCAGCGGCAGGGAAGGGTAGGTTCGTCCGTGAGCGAACTACGTATTCTATCAATTTTGGCAAACGGTGGACAACCCTACAGTGGCGAAATCGGGAGCAGTGTTTTGCGCGGAAAAATGTAGCGACGGCTGTCCCCAGCCGTTTTTCTTGGAGTTGACGCCGCGCTGCTGGCCCAAGCCCAGGGGTTGCAACCCCTGGGCTTAAAACGGCCTGTTTCACGAGCGAATTTGGCGGATTTTTGCTGTGCTACAATTGAGAATTAGAAACTCAATCAACACCCTCTCCCCGTGGGAGAGGGCAGGGTGAGGGTGCAGGAGACACACTCTTGCGCTCTGCACCCTCACCCCAACCCTCTCCCAGAGGGAGAGGGAGATATTGCACATGAAAACCGCCCTCGTGACCGGCTCATCGGGATTGATCGGCTCGGAAGTTTGCGCCTATTTCGATCGGCGCGGGCTGAAAGTGCATGGCTGCGACAACAACCAGCGGGCCGTCTTTTTCGGTCCCTCCGGCGACACGCGCTGGAACCAACAGCGGCTGCAAATGCAGTTGAAAAACTTCGAGCATCACGAACTCGACATTCGCAATCGTGACGGCGTGCTGGCATTGGTGGCCAAGTTAAAACCCGACGTGATTATTCACACCGCAGCGCAACCTTCGCACGATAAGGCCGCCGAAATTGCCTTCGACGATTTCGACACCAACGCCGGCGGCACGCTGAACATGCTGGAAGCCGCCCGTCGGGCTTGTCCGCAATCGCCGTTCATTCACATGTCGACGAACAAGGTCTACGGCGACCGGCCAAACACCATCAAGCTGGTCGAAAACGAAACCCGTTGGGATTACGCCGATCCAAAATACGCCGGCGGCATTGCCGAAGATTTTCCAATCGATCAAAGCAAGCATTCGCTGTTCGGCGCTTCGAAAGTCGCCGCCGACGTGATGGTGCAGGAGTATGGCCGCTACTTTCAAATGCCCACCTGCTGTTTGCGCGGCGGCTGCCTGACCGGCCCCAACCACAGCGGCGTCGAGCTGCACGGCTTTCTCAGCTACCTGGTGAAGTGCAACTTGGAAGATCGCGAGTACAAAATTTTCGGCTACAAAGGCAAGCAGGTGCGCGACAACATCCACGCCGAAGATGTCGCCGCTTTCATGTTCGCTTTCTATGAAAACCCTCGCGTGGCGGAAGTTTACAACCTCGGCGGCGGCAAAGCGAACTCCTGCAGCATCCGCGAAGCCTTTACCATGACCGAGGAACTGACGGGCAAGAAGCAGCGCAGCACCTACGTCGACGAAGCCCGCATCGGCGACCACATTTGCTACTACAGCGATTTGAGAAAAATGAAGGCGCATTTTCCCGGCTGGGACATTACCAAATCGTTGCGCCAAACGATTGCGGAGATTGTGGCGGCATGGAAAGGGCGGTTGGTAGTGGCGAAGTAGTAGAGCGGCATCCATCGCTTCGTACGATTCGTTCGCAGGGCAGCAGGCCAACTCTTTCTGTTGCATTGCGAGGTGGAACGGTTACGATGACAGCCGTTCACACTCCCGCTGAGTTGAGCGACAG
>DASXPQ010000072.1:0-4188 GCA_036493575.1 Pirellulales bacterium | reverse complement strand
CGGAAATAATTCGTCAAAACGATGATTCCTTCGATGACAATCCAAGCGTTCTCGAATGGTTTGGAACGCGCTCCGTTGAGGTGTCGAAAGTGTCGATCTCCACCTCCCAAGCCGCTATTACGCCGGTCAGAGAGTCGTTGCAGGCGCTAAAGGCTGGGCAGGAAAGCTTTGCGCGATTTGTTGTCGATTTGTTTGGCGATCTTGAAGGAATGCGCCAGCAGCTTTTGGATGTCGAATCTCGACTGGCGGACCAAAGCCGTCAATTGCAAGAGCAACGCCAGGAGCTGATCGCGGAGCAGCAACAATTGGCGGCGCGTCCGCTTGAACTCGATGCCGCGCTCCAAACCAAAGCAGCAGAGTTGGAACGCGACCGCCTTGCTTTGGAAGAGGAATTAGAGAATGTTCGAACTCGGGCCGTGGGCATGGCGCAAACCATTTCTGAACAAAAACGACAAATGGCCGACGAACACGCTCAATGGGCAGCGGAGCTACGTCAACTGCGGCGGATCCTCGATAAACAGGCCACCTGGATCGCACAACAGTCCGAATCAGGATCGTTCCAATGGGTCCCCGGCAGCTATGGGGCGAGCGGGACACCCGTCGCGCATTCGGCCAATGGAATGCCGCCGCAAAACTATCCCCCAAACATTCGTCCGCCCGAGGCTGAACATCGGCATCGGGAAACGGCGGGTTCTGCCGATCCGGTACTGGGTTCCGTTCTTTCGCAGTTTGAACTGTTGCAGAAAGATGTCGCGCGCCGTCGCAATCAAAGTGCACACGAACAAATCAATAAACGCGGAGACAACAGCTAAGGTAATTCGAACTCCTCGTTCGGTGCCACGGAGAACATCATGCTTAAATCGTTTTATAAAAAACTAACGGCACGTTTTTGCCGGCCGGACTGCGCGGCAGGAAATCCTGGCGCCGAAGCATTAAACCTTGCTGCTCCGGAGTGCGACAGTTCCTCAATCACATCGGCTGCGAGTGACGACGTTCAGTCGCTCGTCGATCAAATGTTAGCCAATGGCCGGTACGGGCTGCTGCTTCGACCGCAAATTGCGCAGAACCTGAATATCGATTTATATTCCATGGGCAAAGCGGCGTTGGAGCAGGAAATGGGCTTGGTTCCGCAGGGCGAAGTGCATTTGGAACCAAGCGTTTTTGATGTTGATTACGCACTTTTCGTGGCGGACGGGTCCGAAACACCCAATGGTCTTGTTATTCCTGTTCATAGCGTTTTTCTTGATCGCTACTCGGTAACCAACAAGCAATTTCAGCGGTTTGTGTCGTCCGGCGGATATCAGGAGATGGCGATTTGGGATCGCGAAGTGTTGCCTGCTGTGTTGGATTTTACCGACACCACAGGCCAGCCCGGGCCGCGGTTCTGGAAAAATGGCCGATATCCGCCAGGCGAAGCCAATTTGCCGGTTGTCGGCGTCAGTTGGTATGAAGCCGTGGCCTATGCTCGGTGGGTAGGAAAGCGTTTGCCGACGGATGCGGAATGGGTGAAATCTGGAAGCTGGCCCGTTACTTTATCGCCCGGCAATCATTTGCAACGGAAATATCCCTGGGGCGATACGATGGACCGTCATAAAGCCAATGTATGGGGCTCGGGTCCGGGCCGAATTGTTCCTGTCGACGAGTTTGCCGAGGGAGTAAGCGTCGGCGGTTTGTATCAGTTAATTGGCAACGTGTGGGAATGGACCGCCACGAGCTTAGATGTCGACCCTTCGGCCGAGGAGGATGGCCACGTCGCGTCCGCGCTTCTAAAAAGTATTCGCGGTGGCGCGTTCGATACGTATTTCGAGAATCAAGCCAATTGCCAATTTGCCAGCGGCGAGAATCCCATCCTGCGTAAGCACAATATCGGCTTTCGTTGCGCATTAAGTGTTTGCGATATTGCGCCGCCGCCCAATCCAATGCGTCCAGTCCCGTTGGAATTGGCGAGCTCTGTTGAAGAAACCGAACAGCTCGAAACTGAGTCCAACTGGCAATCGAATTGTCAGCCCGCGGAAGTGGAGATTCTGGTATGACCAAAGTAATTTTGCCGATGGAATCCTATCGATTGGCTCAATACGCGGTGCAAGTACCGTGTTATATCTGCGAGCAAGGCAACGCATTTGATGCGGAAATGTGCCGACATTGCCAAGCGCCAATGGCGCTGGCTCATCAGGCCAATTCACAAAAATTCCGGCCGCAGATGATTGCAACAATTGGCTCCAGCGGCGTTGGAAAAACGGTATACCTGGGCATGCTTTTAGACATGCTCTCGCACATGCCGGATCATATGCAAATTATTGCCCGAGGAGCCTTTTCCATTACGTTGCAGCAAAATGCGATGCACTCGCTGGGCCGTTGCGAATTTCCCGCAAAAACACCTAATGAACCCGATCGCTGGAATTGGGTTCACTGTCAGGTTCGCCGCCCAAAAGAAAAACGGCCGGTGGAATTGATCATGCCGGATATTGCCGGAGAGGCCATGCTGCAAGAAGTAGAACATCCGCACTCCTATTTGGCGATTCGCTCTTTCTTGCTGAAGTGTGCTGGCGTCATGATCTTAGTCGATACCACGGGGTTGGAATCTGGCAAGCGCGATCAGGACTACTTTACGATGAAGTTACTTACTTATTTGAGCGAGTTGGACGACGAAGAACGTACGTCTTGGCGAAACCGCCCGGTGGCGTTGGTGTTCAGCAAGTCGGATCAATGCGAAGATTGCTTCCTCGATCCAGCTTCCTTTGCTCGAAAGCACGCTTCCGGCATGTGGCAATACTGCCGCGAACGATTTCGAAATCACAAATACTTCGCCGCCGGCGTGGCGGGTACCACTGCCGTTAGAACGGTTCCTGGCGTCGGCAGAATGCGGGCACCCTTGCGAATTGAACCGCGGGGAATAATCGAACCATTCGCCTGGATTGTCGAACACATCAGAGTTTAGGAAATTGGTTGGCGGATCGTTCATCGATTCGATTTGATTTTTGCCGTGCTCCGGCGGAGCACAAACGGCGTTTGCAGATTAATGCTGGAGGCGACGGTGCCCATCGAACAAGCTGTATTTACATCCGCTCGAACCGCCCGCGGCGATGGCTACCAGCTCGTCGCGCGCAGTCCTGGCGTTAAAGACGAGGACGAACGCGAATTAGCCGTGTGGGGACCTTCGCACGGCGCATTGTGCATGGAGCGCGACGAAGGAACCAGCATTAACTTTCACCGCTTATCGAGCGGGTCAAGTTGCGTTTCCAAGACCGTCGCGGCAGGGCAAGAGTACAGTGGCCGTGGCGGGGCGCGAGTTTACACGCATTTTTTGCTCGTGCCGCCTGATGTAATGGCACGGTTTGCGAATAATCCGTTCGCCGTTTTGCGCGCCACATGGGCGAAAGGATTGCTTGCGGTTCATGATCGTTGGCCGGAAAATTTGGAATCGTTTTCACTCGTCGGCCGTTCGGCGATTGTCGATGAAGGCCTGTTGTCCCAACTTGCAGAGCAATGGGGTCCGTTGCGAGTTGCTCAATTGGTCGCGGCCGCAATGACACCGGGTGCGAAGCTGCTGGCGGGTGCAGGGAATGCAGAAACGTTGATCGGCGGATTGCTTCAATGTTTTCCGAAGGAATGCCGCGCGGAGATATCGTTTACCACCGGGCTACGGTACTCGCCCCGGCGCGCGTTCCGATTGGCCTTTTTAGACGATGATGTGGCCGAGCAACGACGCGCCGTACGCCAGGACGGCGTAAGCATCGTCGATCTTTCCGGCGGCGCGGCAACCGATCTGCATTCACATCATTGGGCCGCCTTCGTTGCCAAATCGATCGCTGACGACCGGCTTAGCAATTTGATCAGCCAAATTCAGCGTTCCGAGATTACTATGGAAAATCTCGACGACCTGGGCGATCGACTGATGCGCGAAGGTTCGAAATCGCTGCTAGGCGCCGGTATTGGCTCCAATGAGGCGGATCCACGCAATATATCGCAAACCGCCCACGCTATGAAATCAATAGCAAGCAATGATCAGCCGGTTCGATCGAGCCAATCCGCGACAAGTTCGCAAGGTGAATCATATGACGTGCCGCGGTATTCATCATTGCAAGGTCCTCGCCTGACTGTGGCAACGGGCTCGCCATCGAATTTGCACAACGTCGCCGATCCGGTTGCTATCGAGTTGCTGGAAAAACTGGATGACGCTGTCTACGA
>DASXPQ010000071.1:0-2347 GCA_036493575.1 Pirellulales bacterium | reverse complement strand
TTTGCTGGAATTGGTGTCCTTTATTTTCAGCACTGGGTCATCCGGAAGCCTTTCGGAATTATCTTGTTTGTTGGAGAAGGCCTTTCCCCTGCCCGGCTCGCCCCTACCCGCGCCTATGCTGCTGGCGCCGGCACGCGCCTGAACCTGGATTCGATGGCTCATGCAGCTTTGGTGATGAATTATTCAAAGGACTTCGCCGCTCCGGACCAGGCGGCCGCTGCGACCGCAATTGCGACTGGCGAGAGAGTGGTGAATCGCGCCGTTGCGATCGATGCCGACGGGAAAGCGATCAAGAGCATCATTGAACTAGCGCGAGAATACGGCCGGGCGACGGGACTCATAACGGACATGAAACTCACCGATCCGACGGGCGCGGCCTTTTACGCACATCCCGCCGAGTCGAGTGATGCCGAGAAGATCGCAGCTGAGTTCGTGGACCGGGGAAATATCGACATCGCCATGGGTGGTGGAGCAGCGCAGTTTCTTCCCATCACAAAAGGCGGAGAGAGACAGGACAACCGCGACCTTTTGCTCGAGCTCCGTGGCAACGGGTTTGATATTGTTCGAAGCCGAGGCGAGCTGGACGCGGTTCCCGCGTGGCGCCGTCCGAAACTGGTCGGCGTTTTTAGTAAAGAAGATCTCGCCTTCGTGAATCAGGTAGAGCAAAGAAGCCAGCAGCCGAGCCTTTCGGATATGGTGCGGCGAGCCATCCAGTTGCTCCAGTACAACGTTGGCGGGTATTTGCTGGTGGTTGATGCAGGGCTAATGCGAAAGGCAGCGCAGGAAAATAACGGGGAGAGGACCTTGGGCCAAACGGTTGAACTGGACCGTGCAGTTGGCGCCGCGCGAAGTTACGGCGGAGAAAAATCGACGATTGTGATCTGCGGCGATGTGGCGATCGGTGGATTAAACCTCAATGGATTTCCTTTTCGCAAAGACAGCGGCATTGCTCTCTTAGGCTTCAATTCTGCCGGCCAGCCCTGGATTACCTGGGCCACCGGTCCGCATGGAGATAAATCGTACGGAGCGGCGAAAATACCGGGCAAACAAGACGAAAATCAAAGCAGACAACCGCAGACCGAACAACCTGAGCCCGCGGCGTTTTATACGAAATCTGCCCTGGTCACTGTTGAAGACGTCGTCGCGTTTGGCAACGGTCCCGGAACAGATGCTCTGGCAGGAGTGGTGGAGAGCACAAAGGTGTTCGAACTTCTGCGGGATGAACTCTAACGGAAATGACGGAATCCGAAATCGGCATTAAAAGACTTCAATCGCCGCGTTTATTTGCCATTTCGCGATAAGGCAACCCCAACTCATAGAGCGCGATCTGTTGTTGAAGCTCGGTGCCTAACGAATCATCACCCTGGCTCGGCCCCAACTGCATCGCAGTCCGGGCGTTTTCAATTGCTTTTCCAAATTGGCCAGCCTCCGCATATGCCGCTGCCAGCGTGCGCAGCACGAGCGCGTTGGTGCCTCCGGATAGTTCGTCAGCTTGCCTCGCAAGTTGAACCGCCCTGGCTCCGTTTCGCAATGACGCGTTGGAACCTGTGGCCAGTAACCATGCCAGGTTATTTAAAGCGGAGACGGATTGAGGAGAAATCTCCAACGCCTTTTCATATTGTGTGATGGCTTCGGCCGATTGACCTTTTTCATCAAGAGCGATGGCCAGGACCGTGTGACAGTCTGCGTTATTAGGCTGGATCAACAAGGCGGCCCGGGAATGCTCAATCGCGGCATCAAGCTTCCCTATCTCAAGGAGAGCATGGCCAAGACCGTAACGGGCAAGAAAGTAATCGGGACGTATTGCAACCGCTTTCTGGTAGTGAACGATCGCGTCGTCGATTCGTCTCTTTTGAACAAGAGCGTTGGCCAAGGCCACTTGAGCATCTGGATCGTTTGGCTGCATCCTGACCGCTTTGTCACAATAGAAAATCGCATCGTCCACCTGGCCTTTGCCCAGAAGCGCGGTGCCGAGATTGTAATCGGCATCCCAAAAATTGGGCTGCATTTGCAACGTCCTCCGATAATGCGCAATCGCATCGTCACGCTGGCCTTTTTCAAACAGGACGATGCCCAACTTGTTGTGAGCCATCCAGCAACCGGGATTTCTGGAAAGAGTCGTGCGCCAGAGCGTTTCGATGTTGCCATACATTGCGGCTTGTCGGTACGTCAGTGTCGCCAGAAGTGCCACCACGCAGAGCGCCACGCAAAAGATTAAGGCGCGGCTGGTCTTAAACGTGTCGGCCAAATTGACCAGACCGGCAGACGCCAATGCGATCGGACCGATACAGGCCAAATACTGGTAATGATCGGCCACAAACGTGTAGCGAAACGTATAAAGCATGAT
>DASXPQ010000070.1:0-8717 GCA_036493575.1 Pirellulales bacterium | reverse complement strand
CTCTTTGAAAAAAGTTTCCGGTGTCGTCGGCCCCCAGGGGTCGTGCGTTTTTGGTGTTTGTTGCCGATCGGCGCCTGGGATGCTTAACCAGGCATTAAGTCATAACGCCGATCGACCAGTCACGACCCCAGCGCTCGTTTTCTCACTGCGGCGGTTCCAGTGCACGGACGGACCGCAGGAATAGGCGCCTTGTCGGGCCGACGATCTTCGCTGAAGCGCGAAGCATCGGGCAAGAAGACATCATGTTTTCTTTCCGTTTGCTTAACGCTTCCTATTACGCAAGTGAACTGAGAACAACGAGGACTACCGCGTTGCGCTCGGTCGCCAGTTAAGGCGACCGTGCTCACTTGCTTACCGGAGGACCAACTCCGCAGAGGCTACGCGCTGCTTAGGCGCTACATCGTTTCGGTCCCGTTTCGATGTAGCAGTGGCTAGACACCTTTCTAGCTTGTTTGCCTGTTGTCGTGAGCGAGTTCCTAGGCTACTCCCGCACTCACCGAGCAGTGGAAACACGAAGCTTTTTTACGTAACGTACATATGTACACTATAAAAGATCCCATTGGAAATTCAATGGATTTTTTGGGCCACTCCAAGAAATGCCGAGGGGAGCAGCGGTATTCATTGTAAACCTGGGCCGGGCTGCCATCGCCAGAACTGCGGTATACGATTATAGTAGGCCCGTTCATGCGGACGGCTTTCAACTGATTTATGTTGGAAGATAGGGGCCGAGATAAGAGACGGGCTGACTCAAATCAATGACTTACATGCTGCTTGCCGACGCTATCAATTCGCTTGCTTACGGAGTATTAATTTTCCTTGCCATGGGTGCGCTGGCGGCTGTTATCGTTTGGTGGCGGCGATCACCGCTAACCTTTGGGCAAACACTGCTGTGGTTGGTGAATTATTTAATCGCTCGGCTGCTATGGGACACGCGCGTCGACGGATCGCTACCGAAACAGGATGGAGTGGGAGCGATTATTGTCTCCAATCATCGAAGCGGAGTGGATCCTTCGTTCATTCAGATTTGCGTTCGCCGCGTGATTTATTGGATGGTGGCCCGCGAGTATTGTGAGACGCCGGGACTTGGCGCCGTGCTGCGCACTTTTCAGGTGATTCCAGTGGGTCGCGGCGGTGTCGATACCGCGGCCACTAAACAGGCCATCCGTTTGGCGCATGAGGGAGGCTTAGTGGGGATGTTTCCTGAGGGGCGGATCAATGAGACGAAAGATACGCTCCTGCTGGCAGGCCGTCCCGGTGCGGCGCTGGTGGCGTTGAAAGCCCGGGTGCCGATCATTCCCGTTTTCATTAGCGGATCGCCCTACGACGGCACATCGTTGGGTCCGTTACGCATGAGAGCTCACGTGCGGGTAAAGATTGGAGAGCCGATTGATCTGACGGCCTATTACGGTCGCGAGAAAGA
Source organism: Pirellulales bacterium (assembly GCA_036493575.1). Taxonomy (GTDB): domain Bacteria; phylum Planctomycetota; class Planctomycetia; order Pirellulales; family JADZDJ01; genus DATJYL01. The sequence continues at coordinate 7,297 of DASXPQ010000070.1, read as the reverse complement.
GGAAGGGGTAACGCAGGAAATTACTCTACGATTGCTGCGGGAAATTGCCCGTTTGGGAGGGCAGCCTGAATTTGAGCCGCAGCTAGCCGGCCGGCGCTGGAAGACGGGCGAGGAAGCGATTGAAAATGGAAATCGCAACGGCGAAGCCCGCGAGAACAGCGCGCACACCGATGGACTGAACCATATCAGCACTAACGGCCGCGCGGTCACGCCGAGGCAACAAGAATCGATGCCGAATTGAAGTGCTTACGGCAAAAACTGCTGGCACCAATAAATGGTGCCGTCGGGGGTCTGGAAGGCAGCCACGCCGGTGCGCTTGTAGCTGCTGTTCAAGATGTTGGCGCGATGGCCGGGGCTGTTCATCCAATCGGTGACAGCCTCGCCTGTACTCCGCTGTCCCATGGCGATATTTTCGCCCACATTCTGATTCGAATGCTGCATGGCACGATTGTTAGTCATCCAAACGGCGTGTGATCGGGCCGTTTTTTCGAGGCTTTGATCGATAGCCAGCGGCGGCAGGCCGTATTTGACCCGCTGAGCATTGGTTTGCTCGACCATTTGCTTTTCGACCGCAATTAGCTTGTCGCCGTCTTTGGACGGGGCTTCATCGGCCTTGGCTTGAGTGTCCTTGGCCGGGGTGGCCTTGGCTTCTGGGGCGGGCTGATTATTCGCCTCGGCACCGGCGGCAAATGCAATTGGAACGAACAGAATTAGGCTTAAGAGCGTGGTAGTTAAGAGCTTGGTGAACATTGCGATTCCTCCTCCTGGGGTTTCTGCCATAGGGTTCGATCCGAATGGCGGATTCGCGGGTTAATGAATAACGGTCTAACAGTGGTAGCACCGTTTTCCGCCGCAGCGGGAAGTCCGTGGTGCACAACCACCGATGGTGGGTTGCCGTCGAGCCGCCTCAAACCAGCTCAAAGGCCAGATAGTGAGTGCAGGTTCGCCGGCAATTCATTCCAGTGAGGCGATTTAGGGTACCGGACGCTGCTATCATCGCAAGGGGGTAAAAGAGGGCTAAGAGAATTGAACGTGTCCAACTCTTTACTCCGGCAATATTTACGTTAAACTGCGCCGAGGGATTTTGGCTCATAATTTCGCTGCAGGCGAGATTTGCCTGGCTGTTTGGACCGTTGTGGGACGTGATTGTTTTGAATCCAAAGCTTGGAGGTCGGATATGAAACGCACCGCCGCTATGTTGCCGTCTTTGTGTTTACCAGCCTGCCTGTTGGGCGCTGCCTGCCTGGTAACTGCCTGTAGTACTATGGCCGCCGGACTAACCGGCTCATGGCCGCAGTGGCAGGGACCCAATAGGGATGCCGTTTCGGCCGAAACAGGGCTGTTAAAGGAGTGGCCTGAGGGTGGGCCGGAGTTGGCGTGGACCGCCACCGGTTTGGGAGAAGGATATGGCGGGGTTTCGATCCAGAACGGGCGGATTTATACGATGGGATCGCGCGATGGCAAAGAAACAGTGATGGCACTGGATTTGAACAATAACGGCAAGGAGTTGTGGTGCATGCCGGTAGGAGGAATTGGCGATAATGCCGGCAAGCAGGGGGCTCGCTGCACCCCGGCGGCGGACGGCGATTTGGTTTATGCGCTGGGTTCGGAAGGCAATTTAGTGTGCTGCGATGCCGCCACGGGAAATATTGTTTGGAAGAAAAGCCTTCCAGACGATTTCGGCGGGAAGATGATGTCGATTTGGGGATTTAGCGAGTCGCCGCTGGTCGACGGCGACAAGGTGCTGTTTACGCCGGGGGGCAAAGATGCAGCGATTGTGGCCCTGAACAAGAAAACGGGGGAGGAGATTTGGCGCTGCGCCATTCCGGACATTGGAAGTAAAGGTAAAGATGGAGCGGGATATTCTTCGATTGTGATTTCTCACGGTCTGGGGAAGAAGCAATATGTGCAGTTGCTGGGGCGCGGTCTGATTGGCGTTTCGGAAGATGGAAAATTTTTGTGGGGATACAACAAAGTTGCCAACCAAGGGGCGAATATTACGACGCCGGTGGTCAATGGCGATTGCATTTTTGCCACCACGGCTTACGGAACCGGTTCGGCGCTGGTGAAGCTTGTGCCGGATGGGGACGGCATCAAAGCTGAGGAGGTTTATTTTCTGCCGTTCAATCAATTCGCCAACCATCATGGCGGCGTGGTGATGGTGGGGGATTACATTTACGGCGGCAACGGACAGAACCAAGGATTTCCGACCTGCATCGAATGGAAAACGGGAAAGATTGTTTGGGGGGGCAAAGAACGTGGGCCGGGAAAAGGATCGGCAGCGATTTGTTACGCCGACGGCCGGCTGTATTTCCGTTATGAAGACGGGACGATGGCGCTGTTGGACGCCTCGCCGGACGGGCTCAAAGTTGATGGCACGTTCAAGATACCTGATGTAACCAAGCCGAGTTGGCCGCATCCGGTGATTGCCGATGGCAAGCTGTTTTTGCACGAGCAAGATGCGCTCTTGTGCTACAAGCTGAAGTGATAATTCGGCTGCGAGACACGGATTCAGCCGCTCCGACCATTAAAATGGCTCGTCAGAAGGGGCGAATTGTTCGAATTCGTCGTATGGCTTTTGGGTAAGCGTTTCGAAGCGAGTGAATTCATGCTTCCAATGAAGTTTCACTTCGCCGGTGGGGCCGTTACGCTGCTTGGAAATGATAATTTGTGCGCCGCCAAGTAGGCCGCGGGGATTGCCGTCTTGGCGTTCTTTTTCGCGCTCTTCGGGAGTGAGATAGTATTCTTCCCGGTGGACGAACATGACAACGTCGGCGTCTTGTTCGATGGCGCCTGACTCACGCAGGTGGCTGAGGCGGGGCAGATGGTCGCCGGTTTGTTCAGCCTGACGGTTGAGCTGCGCCAAGCAGACGACGGGAACGTTCAGTTCGCGGGCCATGCCTTTGAGGCGGCGGGCGATGCGGGCGACCTGCTCTTGGCGGTTATCCTTGTTGACGTTGTCCGGTTCGATAAGCTGCAGATAATCGATGACGATGAGCCCGAGCTTGTGCGAGCGTTTTAAGCGGCGGGCGACGGCGTTGATTTCCAGGACGCTGCGACTAGGACTGTCGTCGAGAAACAACGGGGATTGCGTGAGGACGGCGGCGGCTTCGATTAGTTTTTTACGCTCGTCGATTGTGGCGCGGCCGTTGCGCAGGCGGTGGGAATCGACGCGGGCCGAGGAGCAGAGCAAGCGATCGGCCAATTCGATGGCGGACATTTCCAGGCTGCAGACCAGGGTGGGGACTTTTAATTGGGTGGAGGCGTATTCGGCCAGGTTTAGAGCGAACGCGGTTTTTCCCATGCTGGGGCGGGCGGCGATGATGATGAGTTCGCCATCGTGCATGCCGCCGGTGAGCTCGTCGATGCCGGGGAAGCCGCTGTCGACGCCGGCGACTTTGTGTTCGCCTTTTTCGCGCTGCTCGATGCGGAGCATGGCTTCATGAATGAGGTCGTGCGCGGTGATGACATTGTTGGTTTGGCCTTCGCTGAGAATGGCGAAGATTTTTTGCTCGGCGCGGTTGAGCTGCTCGCGCGGTTCGGAGCCATCTTCGTAGGCGTCGCGGAGAATTTCGGTACTGGAATTGATGAGGCCGCGAAGGAGGGCTTTGTCGCGGACGATGTAGGCGTAGTGAACGGCATTGGCGGCGGTGGGAACGCTGCGGGCAATTTCAGCGAGGTAAACGGCGCCGCCAATTTTGTCGTAGTCGCCAGCGGTGCGCAGCCGCTCGACCAGGAGGGCCATGTCGATGTGCCGCGAAAGGTTTTGCAGCGCGAGAAAGTGCTCGAAGATGGAGCGGTTGGCTTCGTCGTAGAAATCTTCGGGTCGGATGATGAGCGAAACGTCGTCGCAGACGTGGGGGAGCAGTAGAATGCTGCCGAGAACTGCTTTTTCCGCTTCATGACTGCGCGGGGGCTGCCGATCGAGAATTTCCGAGGTGACGGCGGCTTTACGCGGCGGCTTAGAAGTTGGCTTGCGATCGACCGTCGCCATGAGCGAGTCCTCCTTGATGCAAAACGACCGCACTACCGTGCGAGGCAAGCCCCGCTACACCAATACCATGGATCTAAGTTTCTTCGGTGGTTTTTGATTTGCGTTTGCCGCCGGATTTGGTTTCGGATGTTTTTGCTTCGGGTGCTTTAGATTCGGCAGCCTTCGGTTCCGCATCTTTGGCTTCTGCTTTGGCGGGTTCGCTTTCGCCGACGGTGGGCACGACCCAGACTTTGAGCTGGGCTTCAATTTCCTGGCCGAGGTGGACTTCGACGGTGTATAGACCGAGTTCTTTGAGCGGACCTTTGAGACGAACCTGATCGGGCGTGACGGTGACGTCGTGCTGCTTGAGTGCGCGAACGATTTCGGGCGCGCCGACGGAGCCATAGAGGTGACCTTCGTCGTTGGCGTTGGCTTCGATGGTGACACTTTGAGCGGCGATGCGATCGGCCAATTGGCGCAGGCCGGCGAGCCGTTCGTGCTGGATTTGCAGCAGCTTGGCTTTGTGCTTTTCGACCATGCGCTTGTGATGATCGGTGGCAACGGTGGCCAACCCTTGCGGCAGCAAGTAGTTCATGGCATAGCCGCGTTTGACTTCGACGACTTCGCCCTGCTTGCCGAGGTGATCGACGGATTGAATGAGGAGCAGTTCAATGCCGCCGTGTTCGCCGCGCTTGAGGCGCTTGTCACGAGCAGGACGGCGACGGGTTTTTGTGGTGGGCATGCGATGGTCCTATGGAAGTTTCAATTAAGATATTTTTTCAGAAGGGGAGATCGGCAGCGGGGGGTTCGCCACCGGCGTCGTAGTAGCCGGCTTCCGAGGCGCTGTATTCCATTTCAGCTGGAGCGGATTCATGAGGGGCGCGGGCGCTGCCACCTTTACCAGGTCCGCCGCCAGGGCCACCTTGACCTTTGCCGCCGAGCATTTGCATGCGTTCGCCAACAACGCGGAGCTTGGAATTTTTTTTGCCGTCTTTTTCCCAGGTATCGAGCTTTAGGCGGCCTTCGATGAGCAGCGGGGCGCCTTTGCCAAGGTATTCGCTGGCGACTTCGGCGGTGCGACCCCAAAGCGTGACGTCAACAAAAGTGGTGTCTTCGACCCATTCGCCCTGGGCGTTCTTACGGCGATCGTTGACGGCCAGGCCAATATCGGTGACTGCCATGCCGCTGGGAATGTAGCGCAACTCCGGATCGCGAGTGAGATTTCCGACGAGGATGACGCGATTGAAACTGGCCATAGAGCCTCCTGCGGCTTGAGCATGCTCTGAACAAACGTACCGTGATGCTTTTAAACTAACAAATTCCCATGGGGAACACAATTAATGGCGGTTGGCTGACTATTCTTCCAATTCTTCGGGGACTTCGATGACTTCCGCTTCCACGACTACTTTAGCGACTTCCTCCACCTTGGGCTTGCGTTCGGCCATTGGACCACCGCCGGTGATGGCATGTTCCACCATGGCGTCGGCAATGCGGGGCTCGATTTTGAGGACGAGGTTGCGAAGGATACCCTCGTTCAGCTGGAACTGGCGAGAGAGATTGGTGAGTTGATCGCCATCGAGACGGAAGTAGGTGAGCCAGTACGTGCCCTTGCGATGGCCTTTAATGGGGTAAGCCAAGCGGCGCTCCTCCCACAGACGGCTGGCCAACATTTTTCCGCCTAATTGCTCTACCGTGGACGGAATTTGCGAGACCGTGCCGGCGGCATCGCGGGAATAGCGGTTGGAATCGAGAATGAACATGCCTTCGTAAACGTGTTGGGACAAGTTATGGTTCCTTATATCGGATGCTGGTGTTTTGGGAGTGCTTGCGGTTTTATTATGCGTTGTATTTGTTCATGCAGTTTTCGATGCCGGAGGCGACCCAATCTTCGATGGCATCGGCGGCGCGGGTTAGTGTGAGTTCGATCAGCGGTAAATCTTCTGTTGTGAATCGCGACAGGACAAAATCGGCTGGATCCCAGTTTGGTGGAACAGGCCCGACACCAATGCGCAACCGAGGAATATTTTCTGAATCCAAGCGGTGGATGACGTCGGCCAAGCCCTTTTGCCCGCCGGAAGACCCTTCGCTGCGAAAGCGTAATTTGGCCAGCGGGAGATTAAAGTCGTCGCAAACGATCAGCAGGTCCGGGTTATCGACTTTGTAAAAATCTCGGGCGGCCAGCACGCTTGTGCCGCTGAGGTTCATAAAGGTGTGGGGCCATAAGAGGAGGATCTTTTGGCTGGTGATTTCCGCTTCGGTAATTTCTCCTTGAAAGTTGGTTTTGGGCCGGGCGGCATGGTGCCGCTGGGCAAGTTCGTTGAGCACTGCAAAACCGACGTTATGGCGAGTGCCCTGGTATTTTCGGCCGGGATTTCCCAGGCCCACGACGAGTTTCACGGGGCTCAGGGTTTAGTGGTCAGGGGTCCGTGGTGAACGACTCGGGCAAACTGTGTTATCTCAAAGTACTGAACTAAGAAGCTGCTTACTATTCTTTTTCTTCTTCATCCTCGTCAGACTTTTCCTTACGAATGAGTTCCGGCTCGACGGCGCCTTCGGCACCTGGTTCGGCGTCTTCGTCTTCATCCGACTTCGGCTTGATGCACTGGACGGCAATTTCGTCGGCGCTGGCGACAACTTTTGCTCCTTCGGGGAGGGTAGCCTGACCGACGGTCATTGAATCCTCAAGTTTCAGTGCGGCGACGTTGATGACAATTTTTTCCGGGATGGCGCTGACGAGGCACTCGATTTCGACGGTGTGAATGAGATGCTCGAGAACACCACCGTCTTTGATGCCGGCTGCCTGGCCGCGAATTTCCAATGGGACCTTGACGCGGACGCGTTCGTGCTCCGAGACGCGGGCGAAATCAATGTGAAGGATTTCGAGTCCGAAGGTGTCGTATTGCAGATCGCGGATCAAGGCGCTGTCGTTGGCGGCGCCTTTCAGTTTCACGACGCGGGAGCCGTGGCGGATGGCAGCCGAGAGTTGATCAGCCGGCACTGTCAGGCTGACGGTTTTTTGACCGTGCCCGTATAGAACGGCGGGCACCTTGCCGCCGGCGCGGAGGCGCTTGGCGTTGCGTTTGCCGCGGGAATCTCGGGAATCTGCTTGTAGCGTTTCAGCCATGGCATTGTGTGTGTCCTGGGCGGCGATCGGAATAGATCGGGCCGGACACAAATCCTGTATTCGGAATGGTTTGCTGCCTAGCAACTAGCCTGCATTGCCAGCATCCTTAGGCGGCGAACCCAACATTTTGCCTGAAACACAGGGAATTGCAACCCCGGCGAAGGAAAGAAAAGCAGCGCCGTACTAGGCGTTTCTGGCCG
>DASXPQ010000069.1:0-1675 GCA_036493575.1 Pirellulales bacterium | reverse complement strand
CAGTTGATTTAGGAGTGAATGTCATGCTCGATAAAGCCAAACGCATTTCGACGGTGCTGGTCATTCGCGGATTGCTGGCCCTGCTATTTGGAATGCTGATTCTATCGATGAGCGATCCACTCACGGTGGAGCGATTTGTGCTCACGCTATTCGGCGTGTTCGCCATTCTCGACGGCACGTTCGCAGTGTTCGGAGCACTCGTCGGACACGATGCTTTGGAAGACTGGTGGCTGATGCTCCTGGCCGGAGTACTGGGCATTTTGATTGGCATCTTTACGTTTGTGCATCCGAACATGGTGGCAGCGGTGCTCGTGATGTTCATCGGCTTTCGCGCGATTTTGCAAGGAGTATTAGAAATTGCCTTTGCCATGCGGCTGCGAAAATCGATCCACGGCGAATGGCTGTACATTTTAGGTGGAATTATTTCGGTCATTTTCGGTCTGATTATGATCATGTTCCCGGTCAAAGGCGAAACACTGCGAGGTGTTATCGTGGTAGGCTGGTTGATTGGCTTTTACGCCATCGCCGCAGGCGCCATGCAGTTGGTTTTGGCCGGACAAATTCGCGATTGGATCCGCCGCATCGACGAGAAATTGCAGAAGGTTGACGGCAAGCCTGTTGCTTAAATCGCTGTGCAGCGTGTGACCAATCGCAAATTAATTATTCACGCACAAAGCCCAGGGACTGCAATCCTTGGGCTTTTTTGTTGATAGGTTGCGGCATTTGTTGGCAGATTTTACTTGCGGTGCGTCACCGCTCGGTACTTCCGCAACTCTGCCACCACGGTTTGCAAATCGTCCGGCAAAGGCGCTTCAAAAGTCATTCGCTCTTTCGTTAGCGGGTGATCAAGCGTAATCCGCGCGGCATGCAGTGCTTGGCGCGAAAGCAAAACTTCGCGATCATCCGTCTGCCGGCGAATTTCGCCGCGGGTAATTTCCGAACGGCCGCCGTATTGCTTGTCGCACAACACCGGGCAACCGATCGCCGCCATATGAACGCGAATTTGGTGGGTTCTGCCAGTTTTCGGCATTACCCGCAACGAAGTTATACCCTCGAATCGTTCAGCAACCTCGTAAACGGTTTGGGCTGGCCGGCTGGAAGCGTCGTCGCGGCGAATGGCCATTTTCTCCCGCTGATACGGATGCGCTCCGATCGGCAAATCGATCAGATCGCGATCCAGATCGAGCGTGCCCACCACAATAGCAAAATATTCTTTTTGCACCGTCCGGGCCGCAAACTGCTCGGCCAGGGCGAAATGAGCCTGATCGGTTTTGGCAACCACCAGCACGCCGCTGGTGTCTCGGTCGAGCCGATGGACGATGCCGGGCCGAGTGGGTCCGCCGGCTTCGCTGAGTTGTTCGAAATGAAACGCTAAGGCAGCCGTTAGTGTGCCGGTCCAATGCCCTTTGGCCGGATGAACGACCATCCCCGGCGATTTGTTGATGGCTGCCAGGCAATCGTCTTCGAACAAAATCTCCAGCGGCACATCTTCCGGAATGGGGCCGGCGCGCGGAACTTCCGGCATCACAATTTTTAGTTGCTCGCCCCCTTTAAGCCGCTGCCCGGCTTTCAGCGTTTTTTCGCCCGCCGTTACGCCGCCGGCATCGATGGCCCGTCGCACATGGGCGCGGCTGAACTGGGGATATTGCCGAGCCAGAAACACATCGACTCGGCA
>DASXPQ010000068.1:0-8246 GCA_036493575.1 Pirellulales bacterium | reverse complement strand
CGCTGGACACCATGGTTGCTGCTGGGGCCAAGATGCTGATTGTCGAAACCGCTAAAACTATCCTTGTGGACGAGGCGGAATTCGTGGCCTTCGCGAACCACCACAAGCTGATTGTCGTCTCGCTTGATAATCCAGGGGGGTTTGGGAATATCGCCAGCCCCCAAGCCGCCTAAGGGGCAATCATCCTTTCTTAGGATTGCGCGATTTCTTGCAATTCTCAAATGACATAAAGTGTTGTTGGATAAAGGCTTGCACCTATTATTATGGAAGGCGATTGGCATTGTGAATTGAGGCTGTTAAGGCAAAGGCGGCGGGACGTTCAAGGACGCATTTCGACCGCCAAAATTACTTGCATCTTTCTGTAAAAAAATTGTTGCATCTACCGCGATTACACCTATAATCAGCGTTTAGTCAGTAGGAACAGGGCGACGGGCTATACGCGATAAGTAATCGGGCAAGCGAAATATTGAAGTGCCAATGAGATGATTTCTAGCGTGCGCAACGTCGCATGTTAGCTATAGCCACAAGTTGGAAAAGTAGATCACCGGAAAATTGGGCCACCGGTGCCTGCAACCAACCCACACGCAAAGACGTACAACGTGCATCAGACTGCTTCCACAATTCTGGCTGAGCCTGCTGACGACGTAGTTTCCGATTGGGTCATTGGAACCAATGCTGGAATTCGTCGAATTGCTCAACACGCCGAACGGGCTGCCGAAGTGCAATGCCCGGTTCTCATTTGCGGCGAAACAGGTACTGGCAAAGAGCTGTTGGCTCGTCGGCTACATCAGATGGGCCCGCGGGCTGCAAAGCCGTTTGTGCCTGTGAATTGTGCTGCTCTGACCGCCACCCTGACTGAAAGTCAATTGTTCGGCCATGAAAAAGGCGCGTTTACCGGTGCCTTGGGGGCTTCATTGGGTGTGTTCCGCGCCGGTGAGGGAGGCGTGGTGTTCCTGGACGAAATTGGCGAAATGCCTTTGGAATTGCAGCCCAAGCTGCTGCGTGTTCTCCAGGAACGCGAAGTCACACCGGTCGGTTCATCGACGCCAGTACGTATTGATGTGCAAGTAATTGCCGCGACCAACCGTAATTTGGAAGTGGAAGTTGCAGAAGGCCGCTTCCGTGAAGATTTGTACTATCGGTTGAATATGGTGGAACTGCAGGTTCCCGCGTTGCGAAAGCGGATTGAAGATATCCCGCATTTCGTCGATTTCTTTGCCAACCGATTTGCTCAGCGCTATCAGCGTCCTGTGTGGCGCCCGACAGCCGATGAATTGCAGGGTTTCTGCGAATACTCCTGGCCAGGCAATGTGCGACAATTGTCCCATGTGATCGAGCAGGGATACGTGTTGGGCACGACGCCGTGCGTTCCTTCGGCCAAGCAGAGCGTCGACAATTCTCACTTGCCGTACTTCAATTTGATGAAGCTGCGAGAGACTGCCATTCGTCAGGCCTTGCAGGCAACCAGCGGCCACAAGGGCCGGGCTGCCAAACTGCTGGGTGTTCACGCGAATACGCTCACGCGGATGCTGTCAGAGCAGAGCGAATAGCCGGCTGATACTCTGATCGGCCGGGCTGGCATTAGCTATTTGCTGTTCCCATTTCGTTGTCTCTCTAGCGGGATCGCTGTCGTTTCTCAGCTCTTAGCGGCGCATGTTCTCTGCGCTGTTCCCACGTTCGCCGCATGATTTTTGCAGGTAGAACTTGCAATTCTCGCCAAAAGCGATGCCGTCTTTTCTTTGAAAATGGCGATTCACCAGATTAGTGACGCATCACTGAAGTGATGAATCGGGTGCAACATCACACTGCTCTTAGAGTTAGCGAACTCGGCGGCAATCGTCTTCACAAAGTTGGTGATGCTGAAAATGAGAGTCTGTGGCACACAAATCAATCGTCTTGTTGTCATTAAGTTATGTGCCATAAACGATTTACAAATCAATCCAAAAAACTTAACGAACCTTTGGCACGCCTAGTGCATTAGGCTGCCCGCGAAGAAAGAGCTTTGGACCGCTGGTCAGCCGAATGTTTCGGATTACCGCGGTGAGTAGTGAGAGACATTAAACGGGATTGTAGCCATGTTAGCCACCGCCAATGCATTGCTGAGTCGTCCGGAATCGCCAGTCGTAATGCGAGGCAATGTGCCGTTGGCAGACCGGCCGCAGCGTGTGTCTCGTCAGGCCCGACGAGCCCCGCCGGCCAGGATGGTGTGCTTGGTGGTATCGCCCGATCCACTCCGGCAGTTGATGTTCGGCAAGGCAGCTGTGAAGAACGGTTGGCGGCAAGTCGTGTGTGCCGATCAAGCATCGGCCCTGCCGCACCTGGCTGCCGGCACCGTTGGAATGGTGTTGGTTGACACCGTGACGCCGAATCCGAATACGGCGGCCGATCGACGGCTGTTGGTTGAATTGCTGTCCGATCAAAAAGAGTTGCTGACCGTCGTGTGCGGTCGCACCAATGATCCGGAAGAAGAAATTTGGGCCCGCCAGTGCGGCGCCTGGATGTATCTACCGGGCGTAGCGCCGGAAAGCGATTTGGATCCGATCCTGGGCGCTGGAAAAGAAACCATTGAACGTATGCGGCAACGATCTTCCACCAGAAGCGTCGGCGCCGGATTTGGAATTTAGTTATTCGTAACAGTCACTTTGTTCACAAGCCATTCATCATCAAAAAAAGGGAAGTCATGAACGCACCGAACACTTGGTTGTATGACGATGAGATGGAACCCAGTTATGCGGTGGCCCCTCCAAAGCGAGATCAGAGCCGTGATCAACGCATGCGTCGTCATGCATTCGAACGTCAGGCAGCACGTCCCAGCTCGTCCAACGGCATACATCGCCGTCGCAACAAGCGAGTCAGTTGGTAACGATGTGCGGCTGAAATGCGATTAATGGAAACGAAGAAACAATTCAACGTGATGCAGAGACTGAGGTCGATAAAACAGAATCCTCGCGAAACAAAAAGACAAAAAAGATAATTGCCAGTAGCGGAGAGTCAGTACCCAGAACCAAAACACTTTTACTTTGCTCGGTCGGTCTTGAGCTGCTTGAGAGATTGAAATCTCGCGGCGAAGGACCGGCAGGCCAAGTTCCGAAAAAAACGAAAATCATTCCTTAGCAAGACGAGAGGTCGCATAGACCAAAATTTGTATTTGTGTGATCGGTTGGTTTGAGCCTGAGCCCCGGCGTGTAGTAGTGGGCCAGCAGACCCCCTGATCCGGGAAAATGCAGAATCAGAGTGAGGCCGAACTGTGTGAAGAAGGTACAACTGAGTTGCAGGTGAGATTGAATTGAAAGTAGAGAATAGTGGGTTTTTAACTTTATGAGTCACGTCGCCCTAGTCAGGCGGCGATAGTTTGAAGTGAGTCGTTACGCATCATCAACCCTTAGTTTGAGAAAGCGAGTGTCGCCATGAGTATTTCGAAAACATTCCGTCGCGCTGCATTAGCGTGTGTTGCCAGTTTGGCAATGGCCGGTATTGTCCGTGCCAACAACATCTTTGCCGTTAGTGGCCCGAACGTCAGTTACAGCGGTGGTGAAATCGACGTCCAATCGCCCGATCCAATTGCCCCGACCGCTTGGTTCTTCGGAACACCGGTCATCTCCGGCCTGAATGACTTGAACTTCACCTCCGACATCTCCTCGACTCCCAAGCCGATCAATTTCCGGGTCATCACGCCTGGTTTCGAACGCTTGGAAGACGGCACCTTGGCGGTCAACGTTGCGACCACCAACCCGCTGGGCAGCATCGCCTTGATGTCGATTGTTGAAGGCGGCGACTATTTGATTCAAAACGCGACGGCTGCTTCTACGGCCGCTGCGGTACTGAACATCACCAGCGTAAAAATCACCAGCATCAACGGCCTTGCGGTGAACACCATCTCGTTAGTGCCTGCCGAAATCGCTGAATCGTTCAGCCATCCGTCCGGCGGCGGCCCGGCCATCATTAACTCCAACAGCATTCTGTTCTCCGGTGCTGGCCCGCTCGTCACCGGCACTTGGCAAGCCGACGCCTCGTTCAACTTGACCGCCGCCCTGAATCGCACCGGTCACAACGGCCAACGCGTGACCGGCCTGCAGATCGTCCTCGACGACATCATCAGTGGCACGGCTGAAGCGAACGCCCTGGTCGAAATCACCAAGAAGGACTTCCTCCTCAGCGTCAGTTCGAATCCGGTTCCAGAACCTGCCTCGATCGTGATGGGTGTGCTCGGAAGCTTGAGCCTGGCAGTGGTCGGCCTTCGCAAGAAGTTTGCGAAAGTTGCCTAAGGGCTCGCTCGTGGCAACGCTCGGTAAGGGTTGATGATGCTTGATGACTCGCCTGATGATGCCAGGCCCTGACTAGGCCTGAACAGTGACTCGAATGATGATGCAAGGCTCTGACTAAGCCTTAAAGTGACTCGAAAGGTTGATGAAAGACTCAAAAGCTCCCGGTTGACTCCCGGGGGTTTTTTGTTGCGCCCATCAGAAAACGGTTTTGAAAACCGTGAGGGCTAGAACTACCAGTGACGATTTGCGGCGCTGTTATGGCCGAGCTGGCTGCGGAGCGGTTGGGCTATCCTGGCTGCGCTGGCCGGCAGGCGACGCCGGCTGTGATTGCTGGCGGCGTTGTTCCATTTGCTGCCGTAGCATGTCCACTCCGGTTTGCAGCACTTGCGAAGCCAGCCCGTCCGCTTTCAATTGCGGCTGGCTGAGCGTGCCGACCACATGCAGAGTAGGCTTCTCGCTCAATAACTTCATAAACGGATGGCCCGTTAAATCGGCAGTCTCCAGACCCGGAAACTGAAATTCGACGAACCAATCCAGCGTTTCGTCGAGCCCCACACTGCCGTGCGAGTGAACAAGCAGGTCCACTTGCAGCGCTGATAGCCGAAACGTGAGATTCTCGTGATACACCCGCCCATCGTGCATGGTGAACGCCACGACGTCATCCTTGGCAATTTGCAGAGTAAGCGGGGCAGTACTTTTTTGCAGGACGCTGTTAAAAAACTGGATGATCGGCCCCGGCACCACTTCCACCGAATGCAGCGTTAACTGACCTACCAACTGGGCGGCGTCCGGCTTGCCCAAGGGCCAACTGAACTGGTCCAACTCCAGCGAAACTTTTCCTGAAGTGCGCGTGGCCTGAAACAATGGCGGCGTAATGAATTTCAAGAGGTCGTTGCACATTTCGGGCGTCAAATCCACTTGGTTCAGCAGACGAGCCTGCTGTCCGTGGATCGTGGGGACACCGGCGGCACTCTCGGAGGCCGGCGAAAGCGCCAGGCTCAAATTCACGCCGTCGATGAGCCACGGTTGAGGTGAACTTTGCCCTTGCAGCAGCAGACGCCCGTCGGAAATTTCCAATTCTGCTGCGCGATTGCCGACCGACATACTAGCCAGCCCGCGAATCAGCCGTGAGATATTCGTTCCTTCACGATCAAAGTGTACGTACAGTTCCGGCTGCGTGATGTGGAAGCCGCCCAGGTTATGCCCCCACAGCAAGCGCCATAAGGAGACATCGCCGGCGATGTGCGGCACAGTTAGCGCGGCGCGGTCTGTATTCTCCGGCTGCAATTTGAGATCGCTCATCACGATGGGTGAGAGCCATGAAAGCGAAAGCTCGCCGACGGTCGCTTGCGTATTGACCCGCGAAAAGGCCAGATTTAACAACCGCTGGCGACAAAACGGCAGCGCCAAAATATTCGGGAGGAAGACGACAATCAGAGCCAGAATGAGGACCAGCGCCAAAAGCCAGCGTAGCCAACGGCGGCGCTTGATCGGCGCTGATCCGCCGGTGGAATAAGATGGAACTCCAGCCGCGCCGGATGGCGACGGCGGCAAAGGTTTGCTCATGGGCGGCGCTCTATTGGGTCGATCGCATTTCGGTTGGCCGGCCAGCGACAGCGGCCTCTGCCGAATTATCGCTTGCACTGGCAACGGGCACAATCTGGATCCGACATCCACCCACCGCAAAGTCGCCGCTCCCCTCGACGAACACCCGCAAACAACATTTTCCGGCAGCCTCCGCTGGCACCGGCAGCTTCGCAACCACCGCGCCGTCTTTGGATTCCGCGTTAACCGACGCCAATCGCGTATTGTTTGCCGCTCGATACACCGCATCGAATTGTTCTCGCCCCGCGGTGCTGCCGTTGTAGCGATCGCGGGACGGCACTTGCAATTGATCGAGCGGCGTCAGCAGCTCCACCGTGGCCGAGCCGGCAATCGAACATTCCGCATGCACGGCAATCGATTGGCCGGCGACCGCAGTCACGGGCGCGGAGATCTTCACATCTTGCGGATGCGCCAGCCTCATCGTCGGATCGCCGAACAAATTGAACAACTGCAAATGTTCTCGCCGTTCCTCTTTCAAATCAAATCCGGCCGGGGCAACCGCTACCGTGGCGGCGTGCAGGAGCGACCAAATGGGCAAGTCGTAGCCGGTCATCGTGTCGCGCTTGGCCTGGAGCAACCATTGGCCCAACGTCTCGCTTCGCCGATCAAAATAGGCGTGAACCGCTTGCCGGCCTAAAGCCGCCATGCCGTACGGCATCGTTACGTTCGATCCGCTGAAGACCGCTACTGGTCCACCGGGCGCACGCAGCAATTCCTCTGCCAGGCAATCGTTCTTTTCTGCGAAAGCGCCTGTGTAGCAACACATGCACAGCGCAATCGGCGGCGCTGTGGAGCAGCGCAATTGGCTACAATCTTCACACTGTAAAATGGGCGTGCTGCCGTCGGGGAACATAGCCCATTGCAGGGTTCGCGGCGATCCATGTCCCATGAAAACCCAAAACAGGCAGCCTTCGTTCATCCGCTCCAAAGTGCAGCGGTGAAACTGGTGTGGGTCCGGACAGAATGGGCTCCGCCACAATGCGTCGGTTAGCGTCGATTGATAAGCGACCGGCAGATTGCAACCAATGGCGTTGCGTACAGCCACTTCCAACGTGGCATCTACCAGCGGTCCGAACCCCCCTTCCCCAGTCACAAAATTAATGCGCACCCGCCACGGACCAAAATCGCGCGAGTCTTCATAGGCCAGTATCTTTTTAATCATCACGGTTAGTTCATCGGTCGTGTGAGCAGTCAGCCGGCCGATTGCCAACTCCGGCACGCCATCGTTGTCGAGGTCGGCATAAGGATTATCGCTGGCGAAGTCCGGTTCGCCGCCCCAGTAGCGATCGATTTTTGAGGGGAGACGAAACGTAGGTGTACAGCGGGCTCGTTGTGCGTCGTCTGCTTCCCGCGGCGGAGCATCGCCGACCAGCAACACAAACTGCAAGGTGCCGTTTTTGGCGGCCGTGCGGATTCTTTCCCGAATCTGTAGCGAGTTTCCGTCGTTCGAGATGAAATCGATCACGTGCCCCTGCTGCTGGCGCCGCTGGAGCCACGGTTGCAGGGCCCCTCGAAAATCCGTGGGACAAACGACTGCAATATCTGCCGGCGGCGTAGCCGGCACATCGCCCAAGCTCATCAGAAGCGGCAACAGCAGAAAATGCATGCGGGAAGTGTAGCGGCTGGTCAAATTTCACGGGAGACGAATTCGCCCGTGGAACGGAGCCATGCAGCGGCTTATTTCCGCATCAATATTCGCCAGGCGATTGGGGCATAACCCACAATGATGCCCACGGCCAGGCCAGCGGTGTGGTCCCAATTGGCAATCGATCCGCCTACCATTTGATCGAGCGCCCCGCTCCAGCCCAGAACAAGCCAGGCGACCAAAATTACCACCGTGCTGGGAGGCATAAAAATTTGCAACTGCGGTTCAAATCGGCTTTTCATCCACATGTAGCCGAACAGCCCATATACAACGCCCGACATGCCGCCAAACCGGGTTGTGGGCGCGCCACCCCAATGCATCTGGTAGGGGAAGAAGTATTCGGCATAATTTGCCGCAATGGCCACTCCCAGAACCAGCAGACCGTACCGCAATGTTCCGCGGCGCGCTTCAATGATGGAGCCGAACAAATAGAACATGTACATGTTGAACACTAAATGAAGCAGGCCGAAGTGAATGAAGATCGGCGTCACCAGCCGCCACACTTGTCCAGCGTCGATGTATTTCGTCGGTGTCCAATTAATTTGATCGAAGAAGTTCAATGTGTCCCGCGGCGGAGCAAACCACAAATAGCTCATCAGCGGGCTATCGAGTTTCTCGCCGGCTTGGGTAATCACGGCAACAAAGACGCACACGGCAATCAACACCAAAGTAAGCGGCTGGCGGCCCGGCGCGCGCGGATCCCAGCGATGGCGCACTTCAATCAAGTTCTT
>DASXPQ010000067.1:0-3115 GCA_036493575.1 Pirellulales bacterium | reverse complement strand
ATGCCGCCGCCATGGCGGTCGTTGTGCAGCGGCAAATTTCAGCCGAAGTCGCCGGTGTGGCGTTTTCAATTCACCCTGTCACCGGCGATTTGAACACCGCGACAATCGACGCCAACTACGGGCTTGGTGAATCGGTTGTGTCGGGAGATTTCGCGGTCGACCATTTTGAAGTCGACAAGCAACAGCGTGCCATCACGGTGCGGCAAGTCGCCGACAAAACTCGGTGCATTGTGCCGACGGCATCGGGCACAATCGAAACGGAGGTGGACGCCGATCGGCGAAATCTACCATGCCTGGATGATCCAGCATTGATTCGTGTCGCGGAATTGGCGGCGCGGGCCGAAGCCTACTATAGCTGGCCGCAAGATACGGAATGGGCCATTGCCGGCGGCGAATTAGCGTTACTTCAGGCGCGGCCGGTAACGATTATTCCACCGCATTGGACCCGCGATGAATCGGCCGAGCGATTTCCCCAACCGTTCACCCCGTTAAGCTGGGATTTCATCCAGGCCGGCTTTCGCCGCTCATTGGCGCATTCGTTGCGGTTGATGGGTCTGCCTGGTTTTCAAGGCGATTGGTTTGAAAAGCTTGGGCAATACATTTATGGGAATCAAAATGCGGTGGAAGTGATTCGCCGCTACCGGCCGCTGCGATCGCGAACACTTGAAGAGCTCAAAACGGAGATTCCGCAACTGCGCGAGCGGTACGCCAATTTGATTGAGCTTCCGGCGCGCTGGATGCGCGATTTGGATCGGTATCTGTTGCGCATCGGTGAATTGCGATCGTATTCTTTCGCAGGGCGCACCGCCACCGAAATTTGGAGGCATTTAGAGCAAGTGGTTTTAGTCGGCGAGGAGTATTTCCTACCGAACATTGCCATCTCGATGACGCAGGGATTTTTGCACGGCGTGCTGCACTGGATGGTTCAATTGGCGGTGGGGCAATCGCGGGCATTGGCGGTGCTCGACGATTTGCTGGCCGGCGTGGAAACCAAAACGGTCGAAGTGAATGGCGAGCTGTTTCAACTTTCCCGACTGTTGCATGCCGATGCTGCACTTCGACAGCGGTTGGCCGCCGTTGATTCGCAAACTATTATCGAAAATCGGGAGTTAGAGCAGTTTCCGGCGTTTTCTTCTGCTTTTAAGGCATTTCTCGAAAATCACGGGCACCGCGAATTGTATATCGATTATTATGTTCCCACCTGGGCCGATTGCCCTTGGATTGTGCTCGATTTGCTGAAAGCCATACCGGCCGATGCACCCAACCCAGCCAATGTCGCCAATGAAGCCCGTCGGCGCTATTTTGAAACCGAATTAAAACTGCTGGCCACGATACCGGAGGAAATCCGCTATACATTACGGGAAGTGATTCGACTGGCCCGTTTGTACACGTTATTGGACGATCTGGAACATTACCAAACAACACGCGTCAATCCACTGGCACGGCAAGCTGGAATGGCGCTGGGCAAGCGATTGGTCGGCGATGGCGTGTTGACGGAATGGGACGATTTATTTTTTCTTCATCGCAGTGAATTAGAGCAGATTGTCGGCGGTGCCACGTCCCGTGCTATCGCCGAGGAATGCCGGAGGCGGCATAGCGAATTCGAGCAAGCCTCGCGCGAACAGCCAGCTTGGATTTACGGCGAGCAAAAGTCTTTGACGCCAACTTCCGGAGCACTGCGCGGAATTCCGGGAAGTTCCGGCGAAGTCGAAGCGGCTGTATTTGTTATTGATCGAGTCGAACAGTTCAAAGATTTTCCGCGCGGGGCAATTCTTGTCGCCCGAACTACGAACCCGGCATGGACGCCGTTGTTTTACCAGGCCAGCGGCCTAATTACCGACAGTGGCGGCCCGCTTTCGCACGGCGCAGTGACAGCTCGTGAGATGGGCTTGCCCGCCGTAATGGCGGTGCCGCAAGCGACCACACGACTCAAATCGGGCCAGCGCGTCCGCCTAAACGGCGCATCCGGCATCGTAGAATTAGTCGACTATTGAGTGCGCGCACGACACGTCGCTAGATCCCGCTCGACAAGTGCGTCTCCTTCCAGTTTTTTGTGTCATATCAACCGACCAAGCGGGCGAACTCGACCGGCATTCAATGTGTCTGTGACGACGGGTTGACGACCTCTGATATGGCAGCGATACTTTCTTTGCCCGCAAACGAAACCAGTTCACATTTGCAATAGATTTGGGCGGCTAGCTCAGTTGGTTAGAGCACTATCCTCACACGGTAGGGGTCACAGGTTCGAGTCCTGTGCCGCCCATTCCTAAATTCCCGAGTGATTTTGAATTCGGGCGTCCCATCGAAATGAATTGGCCGTCAGAATCATTTTGGCGATCGAATTTGGGTTTCGTTACAAATCCTTACTGCACTGGGATTTGATTGTTTCGTAGCATAACGCAGAGTTACTATTCTGATGACTCACGGTAGTGGTCATAGGCATTTTTAGCGAGATTGCGCAAGCAAATTGTCTAGCTCGTGGTTATGTAATTTTCCGGCTACTGTGCTGCTCCTAATTTGCCTCCCACATGACCATTTGGCGACTTATTGCCACACCATATGCAATGCTGCTCGATCTGGCCCGACTCGTGTTTGCATTATCCTCCGATCATGATGACACAGGTCGGTTCGTCCTGTGCGCGCACTGACGCGATGATCCGTGGTTCGCAATTCTCGCTACTTATCGCCAATGGCGGCGCTATAAGCGTTCCAAGATTCACACGGCCAAAAGGCGCGCGAACGGACGTCTTGCTCAGCTGTGGCGGTGGTTCCAATTTCAGGTTGAGAACCTCGGCTGCTTCTATGCGGATTTGCTTCGGCTCCACATTGCCCGCGACAAGATCTGCGATCCAGCGTTCCGACGTATCGAACCAGCGGTGGGCTGCTACGGCGTCGCCTTGTTTGATGGCCACATGAACCAGTTTGACGGATTTAGCTGGTTTCCCTTACTGGGGCAATGGCTAAGGGGGCGATTTAATAAGCGGCGGTGACGTTTGCTCAAGAATTTGAACCGCCTCGTC
The DNA here is from genome assembly GCA_036493575.1 of Pirellulales bacterium. Lineage (GTDB taxonomy): Bacteria > Planctomycetota > Planctomycetia > Pirellulales > JADZDJ01 > DATJYL01. The sequence continues at coordinate 95 of DASXPQ010000067.1, read as the reverse complement.
AATGCCCAGGCTCCGCAACACTTCGGCGTCAGATCGGTCGATAGCGTAAACAAACGCATCAGCGTCATTGCTGCAATAGCCAGCATCAAGCACGT
>DASXPQ010000066.1:0-2829 GCA_036493575.1 Pirellulales bacterium | reverse complement strand
TTGGTCTCCTGCTCGGCGCAAAAATACGGCCCGTAAAACAGCTCCTGCATGCACAGCACCTGGGCCCCCTTGTCGGCCGCGGCAGCAATCATCGCCACGTGCTTATCAATCATCGATTTCTTAATCTTCGCCGGCGCACTCGTCCCCGGCTCGCTCAGCGTGGCCTGAATCAATGCGCCCCGTACCATACGTGCCATGAAAATGTCTCCCAATACGCGATTTAGTTTAAATTGGTTAGGAATTGTAAAATTCTTGCGCCCCCGCGACTGTGAGGGGTGATATATGCCGCCTGAGCCTCGGCATTATTGTAGATGATGACATTCGAGCCCGCTGGAATGTCCCATTGCTTTACTTTTCTTGTCACCACAATAACACATTCACCTGCAATCGCGCGCGGTATTACAACCTCGTCAACAAAACTTCTTGCCAACTCAGCCGACTTCATACGCTTGATGTAACGACTTCCAATATTAAAGTGGCGCGAATGGTAAGGAACAAGCTCTATTGTTGCCAACCACTTGCTAAATTCCTTTCGCGCTTGAGAAAACGATCTCCCGCCATTATCGGCAAGTGCCTCAATTAGCTTAGAGAATTTCGAATGCCAATAGCGAAACCCTGAACACCATGCGAATTGAGGATCGAGGAAAGTGAACGTTTCAACGTTCCGTTGCGCCAGATTATCCAGCATCGCTTGTCGAAAGCCTGGCTGGGCATATTGCGCAAAATAGTCGTTCGGATTCAACCCGGGATTTAACATCAAGACAAAAACCTTGGCTGTCCTTAAATTACCAATGAACGGCTGGGGCAACAGCCCCAAATGAAGTCTGGTGTCCCCAGGCTCACAAAAATCAGGCGCTTGGTAGTATTCCTCCCAAGAGCGGAAGACGCGGGTTTTTTCTTTTGATCCAAGCTCGGCGAGAATGTCTTCGTCACCGGGAAACTGATGCGGCGGTTCGTTTGGTTGCCACTTTGACCATTCAGCAAGAAATTGATGTTCTTTCACGGCGGGCAGCAACCTCCACGTTCGCTACAGCAAACACCCATTACGCCACTTCAACAAATGCCGCGGAGCTGCCCGGCTGCGGAATCGGATCGCCATCTTCTCGCAAACCGTCCAGATGAAATTCGACGGCGTCGTGCATGTTTTTCTCGCATTCTTCGCGAGTCTGTCCCGTTGATGCGCAGCCCCGTAAATCGGGCGAGTAAGCCGAGAAGCCTGTATTCGTGGGTTCGATCACGATAAGATATTTCATGGCTCTAATCTACCAACCGTCACCAACGATTTTCAAGTTATAATCACCCGATTACGCACTCACCACTAACCACTCACTCCCCACCATGGCCACCGCCGAAGCAAAAAAACCCACCACACAAATCCCCGACGTCAAACTGCTCATTGGCGGGCAATGGAAATCCTCCAAAGCCGCCCGCTGGGGCGAAGTCTTCAATCCCTCTCGCGGCAAAGTCATCGCCAAAGTCCCGCTCTGCAGCGCCGACGAAATCGACGCCGCCGTAAACGCCGCCGCCGCCGCCCTGCCCAAATGGGCTGAAACCCCCGTCGTCGAACGCACCAAGGTCATGTTCCGCCTTCGCGAACTCATGGTCAAACACTTCGACGAGCTCGCCGCACTCGTCACCCGCGAGCACGGCAAAACCGCTCCCGAAGCTCGGGCCAGTGTGGAGCGCGGCATCGAAATGGTCGAATTCGCCTGCGGCATCCCCAGCCTCATCATGGGCCAGTCGCTGGAAAACATCGCCACCAATGTCGATAGCGAAACCAGCCGCCATCCTATCGGCGTCTGCGTCGGCATCACGCCGTTCAACTTCCCCGCCATGGTCCCGCTCTGGATGTTCCCCGTCGCCATCACCTGCGGCAACACGTTCGTCTTGAAGCCGTCCGAAAAAGTCCCGCTCAGTGGCGTACGTCTCGGCGAACTACTGATGGAAGCCGGCCTCCCGCCGGGCGTCTTCAACATTGTCCACGGCGATAAAGAATGCGTCGACGCCCTCCTCACGCATCCCTTGGTCCGCGCCATCTCCTTCGTCGGCTCAACCAATGTCGCCAAACACGTTTACGAAACCGGCACCAAGCACGGCAAGCGCGTCCAAGCCGCCGGCGGCGCAAAAAACCATCTCATCATCATGCCCGACGCCGATCTCAATCAGGCCGTCAAAGCCATTCAAGCTTCCGCCTTCGGCTGCGCCGGCGAACGCTGCATGGCCGGCAGTCTGGCCGTCCCCGTCGGCGGCATTGGCGATCCGCTCGTCGAAGGCTTGGTGAAAGCCGGCGCCGCCATGAAAGTCGGCCCCACCGACACCGATGTCGCAGTCGACATGGGCCCCGTCATCTCCGCCCAGCACCGCGACAAGGTCGCCTCGTATTTAGATGTCGCCGCCAAAGAAGGCGCCAGCGTCGCCCTCGACGGCCGCAAGCGCGACCTCCCCGCCGATGGTTTCCTGCTCGGCCCCAGCGTCGTCGATCAAGTGAAACCCGGCATGCGCCTGGCGAAGGAAGAAATCTTCGGCCCGGTCCTCTCCGTCATGCGGGCTGGCAATCTCGACGAAGCCCTGGCCATGGGCCGCGATTGCGAATACGGCAACGGCGCCTGCATTTTCACCAGCTCCGGCCATGCCGCCCGCGAATTCAAACGCCACTTCAACGCGGGCATGATCGGCATCAACGTCGGCGTCCCCGCCCCCATGGCCTGGTTCCCCTTCACCGGCTGGAACAAGTCGTTCTTCGGCGACCTGCACATCCAGGGGGTCGAAGGCGTGCAATTCTATACGCAACAAAAAATGACCATGACCCGCTGGTTTCAATCCGCGACC
>DASXPQ010000065.1:0-7715 GCA_036493575.1 Pirellulales bacterium | reverse complement strand
AATGTTTACCGTCCGCCGCATTGTGCAGGGGGAAGGCGTGGAGCGAAAGTTTCCATTGCATTCACCAAAAATCGCAAAAATAGAAGTAAAGCGTAGTGGCGTGGTTCGCCGGGCGAAGCTTTACTTCTTACGCGATCGGGTCGGCAAGGCGGTTCGCCTGCGTCAGCGGCGTGGAGAAAAGGCAGACGTCTTAGTTCCTGGTGAAGAGTCCGTTGAAGTGAAACGGAAAGAAGAATCGAAGCGCGCTGAGCCTGCGGTCGTGTAACGACTGGCTTCTTTGCCTGGTGGTGTCTCCGCGATTTTTTTGTGCACGGGGTTGCGCCATGCATTGGCCCGCAACATTTTCTTCGCGCTGGAGCAGGTTCTGGCAGCCCAAGCCGCTAGGTTATTTGGGAGAACGGGCGGCCGAGAAATTTCTGAAACGTAAGCGCTATAAAATTGTTGCCCGCGGTTTACGGATGCGTGGCGGAGAGTTGGATTTGGTGGCCGTCGACGGGCGCACAGTTGTGTTTGTGGAAGTGAAGACCCGCCGGAGTCAGCAGTTTGGCCGGCCGGCGGAAGCGATAGACTCTCGCAAGCAGTGGCATCTGACCCGGGCGGCGCTGTTTTATTTGAAGCGGCATGGCCTTTTGGAGTACCAATCGCGCTTTGATGTGGTGGCGATTATCTGGCCGCACAACACGAAACGGCCGTCGATCGAGCATTTTCAAGGCGCGTTTGAAGCGACGGGCATTGAAGGGATGTATAGCTAAGCTGGGTTGGTCGTTATTTTAGGGTCGCCTTCTGCAGAGCGGTCAGTTGTTCGATGCCGCGTCGGGCCAGCGCTATTAAGGTTTGCAATTCCGCTTCGGTGAAGGTGGCTTCTTCGCCAGTTCCTTGTATTTCGATGAAGCGGCCGTCGCCGGTCATTACCACGTTCATATCGACGGCGGCGTCGACGTCTTCTGAATAGTCGAGGTCCAGCAGCGCGGCGCCTTCGAATAAGCCGACGCTCACGGCAGCCACGCTGCTGTTGACTGGGAGTCGATCGGGATCGAACGAGGTGCTGACGGTGGCCAGCGCGTCGGCCAGAGCAATGTAGGCACCTGTGATACTGGCGGTGCGGGTACCGCCGTCGGCTTCCAGGACGTCGCAATCGATGGCAACGGTGCGCTCGCCGAGCGCATCTAAGTCGACAATCGCGCGCAGGCTGCGGCCGATCAGGCGTTGAATTTCTGTGGTGCGGCCATCGGTTTTGCCATCGCGGTCCCGCTTTTTTCGCGGACTGGTGCTACCGGGCAGCATGTTGTATTCGGCGGTGAGCCAGCCGCGGCCTTTTCCGGCCATCCAGTCGGGCACTTTGGAATCGATCGATGCTGTGCAGAGGACGGTGGTGCCGCCGGCTTGGAACAGCACGCTACCGGGCGCAGTGCGTGTGAAGTGCCGAGTGATTTTCACTGGGCGAAGCTGGTCGTTTTTTCGGCCGTCGTGGCGCATTAGAAATCGTCTATTTCTCGCCGGCTGCGGTGAGCAGCCACGCTAAAATTCCCTTTTGCACATGCATCCGATTGCCGGCTTGCTGTACGACTACGCTGTTGGGGCTGTCGATTACTTCGTCGGTTACCTCTTCGCCGCGATGAGCCGGCATGCAATGCATGAAATAGGCTTCGGGAGCGTGTTTCATGAGCGCGCCGTTCACTTGGTAAGCTGCAAAATCTTTTCGCCGCTTGGAGCTTTCGGCTTCCTGGCCCATGCTGGCCCACACGTCGGTGTAGACGGCTACGGCGCCTTTCACCGCGGCGGCGGGATCGGAAGTTAGGGTTAAATCGAGCTGGGGGATTTCCTGTTTGAATCGGGTTACATCTGCCGCGGTGAACTGGTAGGCCGGGGGCGAAGCGACAACCATTTTCATTCCCAGGCGGCCGCAGCCTTCGACCAGGCTGCGCGCGACGTTGTTGGCATCGCCGACGAAGGCCAGTTTCAGGCCGGCGAGTTTGCCGACGAGTTCGCGCAGGGTGTATAGATCGGCCATGGCCTGGCAGGGGTGGGCATAGTCGGTCAGGCCGTTGATGACTGGGCAGGTGCTGTGCTGAGCTACTTCGGCGACTGTTTGGTGCGATTTGGCGCGCATCACGATGCCGTCGACGTACTGGCTGAGGACGCGAGAAAAATCGGCCATGCTTTCGCGGGCGCCGAAACCGACGTCGCTGCCGAGAAACAGGCTGCCGCCGCCGAGCTGGACCATGCCGGCTTCGAAGCTTACCCGGGTGCGGAGTGATTGTTTCTCGAACAGCAAGGCGATGACTCGGCCGGGGAGAATCGATTCGCGAATTCCTTGGGCATACTTCGATTTCAAATCGGCCGTGATGGCGAAGATGCGTTCGATCTCCGCGGAAGATAGATCGGTAATGGTAAGCAGGTGACGCATGAGTAGTAGGCGGTATGCAGTAGACGGAATTGTGTGGAGCGGTTTTTAAGTCGTTGAAGGGTGTTTTAGGATTTCGGAAAGGATATCGCAGCCTTCGTGGACTTGGTCTTCGGAAATATTGAGAGCGGGGAGCAGGCGTAGGACGGTGCCGTGGGTGGCGTTGATCAGGAGCCGTTTCTCCAGGCAGCGTTTTACGATGGGCGCGCCGTCGGCGGTGAGTTCGACGCCGATCATCAGGCCGAGGACGCGGACTTCGCGGATCAGGTTGCATTCCTGCTTTATTTTTTCCAACCGCTTGCGGAAGACGGCGCTGATTTGGCGGGAATGCTCGAGCAGGTTTTCGTTTTCTACTGCTTCGATGTAGGCCAGGCCGGCGCGGGCGGCGATGGGGTTGCCGCCGAAGGTGGCGGCGTGCATGCCGGGGCGGAGGCTGGGAGCGATTTCGGGTTTCGTGAGGAGCGCGCCGCCGGCGATGCCGCCGCAGATGGCTTTGGCGAGGGTCATGACATCGGGGATGACATCGAAGTGCTGATAGGCGAACCATTGGCCGGTGCGGCCGCAGCCGGTTTGGACTTCGTCGAACATGAGGAGTAGATCGTTTTCGTCGCAGAGTTGGCGCAGGCCGGTGAGGAAGTCGGCCGGCGGGATGTTGACGCCACCTTCGCCTTGGACGGGTTCGATGAGAATGGCGGCGGTTTCGCGGTCGATCAGGTTCTTGACGGCATTTAAGTCGCCGAAGGGTGCGTAGACGAAGCCGGCCATTAGTGGGCCGAGGCCTTCGTGGTATTTCGGCTGGGCGGTGGCGGCGGTGGCGCCGAGGGTGCGACCGTGGAAGCCGCCGGTGAAGGTGATGATTTTGTAGCGTTCTTTTGGCGAGTGGAGGCGGGCGAGTTTGATGGCGGCTTCGTTGGCTTCGGTGCCGGAGTTGCAGAAGAAGGCCTGGCCGCCGAAGCTGCGATCAGAAAGGGCTTGGGCCCATTGGCCTTGCCAAGGCGTGTGCCAAGTGTTGGGAACGTGAATGAGTGTGGCGACCTGTTCTTGGACGGCTTCGACGACGGTGGGTGGACAGTGGCCGAGGAGGTTGCAGCCCCAGCCGGGGAAGAAATCGAGATAGCGATTGCCTTCGGCATCCCAGACGTAGGAACCTTCGCCGCGGACCAGTGAGACTGGGAAGCGGGCGTAGTTGGGGACTACGTATTTTTGGAATTGCGCGATCGTTTCAGCGGAGGATAGGGTGGCGATTTCTGGCATGGCGGCGAGCGATGGATCAGGAGTGAGGGAAAGGGCTTACGACAGCGCAGCGGAAGATGGGTTCGGGCAGCGCGGCGGAGTTTTGGCTTTTGCTTTTAGCGGTGCGCAGCACTGAAGCAGTGGCGGCGCAAGGAGTTAATTTTGGCGCGAAGTTAAATTCGGTGGACGAAATGATGTGGTTATGGCAGCGAGCTGTGTGGATTGGTGCGCAGTTTCTCGAGCGAGCTGCGATTGCGGTTGGACACAAGTGACGGAGTTTTGATTCGTGGCGAGGCATTTATCGATAGTTTTTGTGAAGCTTGTCGGTCAATTGTGGGTCCCGCTCGGCAAGCGGGACGTACCTGATGCGCGGCTACATTTCGTGGGAATCCGCCATGTTAGTGTACGGATGTTTGGCCAGCAAGTTAGGAATTGGGCCAGTCGGCGGGATGTTAGTCGTCGCGGACCATTTCGGTGCCGACGCCTTTGTTGGTGTAGATTTCCAGGAGGAGGGAGTGACGCAGGACCCCGTCGATGATGTGAATTTTGCGGACGCCCTTGTCGAGGATTTCGAGGCAGCCTTCGACTTTGGGGATCATGCCGCTTTCGATGGCGCCATCGTGAATCATTTGCCGCGCTTGCTTGGCGGTGAGGGAATGGATGAGGGTTTCGGGATCGTCTTTTTTGCGGCGGACGCCGTTGACGTCGCTGAGGAAGATCAGCTTTTCGGCACCGAGGGCGGTGGCGACGGCGGTGGCGGCGGTGTCGGCATTGACGTTGAGTTTTTCGCCGCCGGGGCCGAGGGCCATCGAGGGGATGACGGGGACTTGGCCAGCATAGCAGAGGTTTTCGATGGTGGTGCGATCGACGCGATTGACGGTGCCGACGTGACCTAGGTCGACGTCTTGACCGGAATCGTCTTTCAAGCAGATTCGGTCGCCGAACAAAACAGCCGTGGTGCGAAAGTTGAGGGGCATGGCGCGGCCGCCGTATTCTTCGATCGAGCGGGCAATTTGCTCGCAGGTGTCGTAGGCTAAAACTTGTTCGACGATTTTCAGGGTGACATCGTCGGTGTAGCGGCGGCCTTGAATGAAGCGCGGTTTCAGGCCGGCGGCATCCATGGAGCGGCTGATGGCGGCGCCGCCGCCGTGGACGACGACGGGGCGCATGCCGACGCTTTCCATGAAGACGATGTCGATGAGGAGATGGCGGAGAGCGTCTTGATCTTCCATGACACTGCCGCCGAGCTTGATGACGGTGACTTTGTCGCGGAAGCGTCGAATCCAGCCCAGGGCCTCGATCAGCACGTCGGCTTTTTCAATGGCGTGTTGATGAGGTAATTCGGCGGTCACTTGAACTGTAGGCGGTAAGCGGTAAGCGGAGGGGGAATCGATAGGAGCCCGGGGCGAAACGTGTTATTTAAGTGGTTGGGGCGGGGGACTGTCAACGAGCGGGAAGGGGCGATAGTGCGTCAGTCTAATGATGAGAATTCTGGGTAGTGGGCCAGTTTGAAACTAGCACACTACCGTCTCTCAGTTCACCTGAAAATTGGTCTATAGACGCGAACCCATCCGGTTTTCAGGTCACTAAGACGATACGGCGCTTCGACGACTATTTTCTTACCACCTACATTCTGCTCTAGCACTTTCAGCATATCACCCTCTACGCCAACTACAACTGCAGTATGGTGGGCATACGTGGCGTAGTAGGTTTTGTGTCCTCGCAAGTCTTTGCCTTCGAAACGCACGTCGCGCAACTGCAGTATATCTCCAGGCTGTATCTTTTGGTTTTTAACGTCAGTTACAGAATTCGCTTCGACGGTATAGACTAAGGTTCCCCACACATAATCTCCTTCACCAGGAGAAGGTTTGTAGTTTTTGTGCGGTATCGCGGCCGCATACTTAAGTGCCTCAGTTGCCAAGTCAGAGCATTCTCCGGATCCGACCATTTCCCCGCTGTGACTTTCACAAAACTTCACGATTTTGTCGTGTGGGTTTGGTTGTGCGTTCGCTGCATTCGCTGTGAGAATTACAATTACGCAGTACAGTTTGAAACGAGTTTTCATCGGCCTAAATAGCTTGACGAAGAAGAACGCAAAAAACCGGGTTGGGATTGGGTCTGTTGCGTCCCCCCATCATACCCGATCAGCCTTGCAAGACTGAATGGCCGAAGAGCTTCGGCCCCAGTGTTACACTAATTCGCCAAACGTTGTCGGAGTATAAAACTCCCCACGGTCCCACGACTCGAACGCCCTTTTGAAAGCCAAAATTGGAATTTGAACCGTTCGATACTCGTCCTCGCCGATTTGTTCTGAGAACTCGATCTTCATTGACATATTGATGCCAACTCTCGGCATCATTTCATTTGCGTCCGCAACTTGGTCAAGCCAAGCCCTAATCTCGTGACGTTCTTCGCTACTTAAATGTTCGTACATTTCACGAAGTTCAATTAATGCCAAATCAACTTTAGCCTTTGCCTTTGAGTCAAATTTTCGCATTATCCGTTGGAATTTATTGCGTTCTTTTTCATTCATGATTGCACCTATCAAAATGGAAATGGCCCCGCGTATTATACGCATTACCAGAAGCTGTGTGAGCTGGGAGGGAAGCGGATTTGACGTGGGCGATTATCGTTGGTATTCTAAATGCAACTTGGTTGCAAAAGCGTCGGTCGGTGGCAACCGTCTGGTGAATTGAGGATTACTATGGTTCGTCGATTCGCAACACATGTACTCCTGTTTTGCTACGGCGTGGCTGCGCTGTGGGGGCAAGGGCTGCACGAGTTTTTGGATGATGGGTGCGAGCGAAGCGAACAGACCGCTACAGCAGTTGTTGTAGTACAGAGTGTCGGACCGGCCGGCGCGATGCAGTCGCCGAGCGGTTGTCATGATCACGATTGTGAGCACTGTCCGATCTGCCAGTTTCAAGCGTTAGGGCAGCATTTTGTGGCGCCGCCGCCGGCCGAGAGTGGCATAGCGGTGTGCGATATCGTTTCGCCGGAGCAGGAATCGGTTTTTTGCCCGGCGCTCTTTTCTCCTGCTCAGCCGCGTGCGCCGCCAGTGGCTTAATTCAGCCGTCGAATTCGTAGCTTTACGGTTCACCGTTTTGCGGTTGCGCGCGAATTGCATTGGTTGATGTGCCAGGAGTGCGCAGATTCATCTGCGCTTCTAATCGCTGGCATTGATGCATGCTCCCGCTAATCCGCAAGCGGATGGCTCTTGCTGGAGGCTGCAAGTCATGCTTGCGCGTGCGCGTGGTTTTACGTTGGTGGAGCTATTGGTGGTGATTGCGATCATTGGGATTTTGATTGCGCTGTTGTTGCCGGCGGTGCAATCGGCGCGGGAGGCAGCGCGGCGGGCTGGTTGTGCGAATAATTTGAAGCAAATTGGGTTGGCGCTGCAGAACTATCATGGCGCCAAGGGGATGTTTCCGTCCGGATATGTTTCGAAACAGGGCGGCGCGATGGGAGTGGCGAATTCCGACACGGGAGATGCCGGGCCGGGATGGGCGTGCCTGTTTCAAACTTTGCCATTTCTGGAAGAGGTTTCTGCTCAATCGGCATTTGATATGACTCTGCCGTGCTGGGATTCGAAGAACGCCGGGGCAGCCGCGATGCCGATGGCTGTTTTCCGGTGCCCATCGGTGAGTGACGATTCAACGACCTATAGCGTGAAGGATACCAACGGGACTGTGCTGGCTACCTTTTCACGCTCCCACTATGTCGCCTGTTCCGGGAAGCCGGACGTGTGGGCTGACCCGAGCGGGACGTTGATACCGCAGTTGGCGAATGGAGTGTTCTTTCGAAACAGTCGAGTGCGGATCAAAGATATTACCGATGGGACAAGTCGGACGATGCTGTTTGCGGAACAGACGCCGGCGCATAGCGATTCCACTTGGGTGGGAGTTGTACCGGGGGCGCAAACCTGTCCCGCGCCTGCTTATTCTTTGGCGGACTGCGACGCGGCTGCGCCGCAGGTGGAATTTCATAGTGGGCCGGGGCTGGATGAAATTCCGCCGGTGATTAAACCGCCGAACGACATGTTTCCTGGGTATGTGGACGAAGCGCACTCGGAGCATGT
>DASXPQ010000064.1:0-8674 GCA_036493575.1 Pirellulales bacterium | reverse complement strand
GGGCGGCGTTTCTGCGCTTGATGACCAAGCTGCGGCAGGAGTGATTATGTGGGTGCCGGGCTCGCTGGTGTTTTTGGCGCCGCTGGCATGGATTGGTCTGGGATTGTTGCAGGGAAGAAAGACGATCGGCGGACCGCGTAAATCTCGCAATTCACAGACAACCGGTACTTCACACTCCAAACTCCACACACCAAGCTTTGATCTCCTTCGATTGCCGCTGCTGGGCCGCATTCTGCGATGGCGCTGGACGCGTTTGTTTGTCCAGCTTGGAGTGTTGTTGGTGATGATCGCAGTGGTTGTGGACGGATTGTTCGGCACGCAAGTGGGCGCAATGAATTTGGCAGGCGTGGTGCCATGGATCCACTGGCGAGGCCTAGTTGTCATTGGGCTTTTGGCCGCCGGCAATGTTTTTTGCTACGGGTGTCCGTTTTTGCTGCCGCGCACGGTGGCCCGATGGATGTTTCGAGAAATTGCCGACCGACCGTGGCCCAAAGTGCTACGCACCAAGTGGCTGGCCGTCGCGCTAATGGCGGCGTTTTTGTGGGCCTACGAAGCGTTTTCGCTGTGGAATAGCCCGTGGCTAACCGCGTGGATTGTGATTGCTTATTTCGCCGGGGCATTAGTTGTCGATTCAATATTTCGCGACGCAGCATTCTGCAAATATGTATGTCCGATCGGACAATTTAATTTTGTGCAATCGTTGGTTTCGCCGTGGGAAATAAAAGTGCGGGAACCAACAGTTTGCACTTCGTGCCACACGCATGACTGCATTCGCGGAAATGAAACGGTCCGCGGATGCGAAATGCATTTGTTTCAACCGCGAAAGGTTGGCAATCTGGATTGCACTTTTTGTTTGGATTGCGTGCAGGCCTGCCCGCACGATAATGTCGGCATGATTGCCGTAATACCAACGACAAGTCTGTGGCGTGATGGGCCGCGTTCCGGCATTGGGCGAATAAGCCGACGCTTCGACTACACGGTGCTGGCGGTTGTGCTGGTCTGCGGCGCGTTCGCCAATGCCGCGGGAATGGTGGGGCCGATCGTCGATTGGCAAAAGAATGTCAGCCAACACTTGGGATTGTCATCAACATTTTTTGCGACGACGCTTTTCTATGCGGTCTGTTTGTTCGCGATGCCGGCGATTTGTTTTTTCGGTGCGGCAACTTTAGTCCGGCAAATTGCATCGTCCAGCCGGTCTGTGCGAGAGATTTTTTGTCGATTTGCTTGGTCGCTGGTTCCGCTCGGCTTTGCCATGTGGATGGCGCACTATAGTTTTCATTTTTTCACGAGCTTTGATGCCATCGTGCCGGTGACACAACAATTTTCCACGCGATATGCAGCAATTTCGCTAGGCCCGCCTAATTGGGTTTGCTCTTGTTGCCGACCTGCACCTGATTGGCTATTGAAGGCGGAATTGCTAATGCTCGATGTGGGAATGTTGTTTTCGCTTTATGCAGCATGGCAGATAAGCTTCGCATTGGTCAGCGCACAGGGCGATTCGCCGCGCGTAAGTCACTGGCGAACGCTCAAAGTCGCCACGCCGTGGGCGGTGCTGATTGTTGGATTGTTTGTTGTGGGCGTGTGGATTTTATTGCAACCCATGCAAATGCGCGGCATGTTGCCTGGAGGATGACAATGCGTATTTGCGTTACGCTGATTTTGCTGGCAACACCTTTACTGTTCCCGTCGCTGCTATTTGCCGATGGTGGAACGTTGCGGCTGTCGCAACGGTGCGGCACATTCCAAGTGAGCGTGTTCACTTCGCCCGCGGTGTTGCGCTCCGGCAAGATTGATGTCAGCGTCCTGGTTCAAGACGCTGGTACGGGAAAAACGGAAACTGATGTGCCGGTGACAATTCGATTAACACTGAATGAAAACAGCAGTAGCCAAGCGAACGATACGATTGAAAAAGTAGCAACCACTTCGGCCGCGACTAACAAATTGTTTCAGGCTGCTGTGTTTGACGTGGCGCAGCCCGGCGTGTGGCGCGGCAGCGTTTCGCTGGGCACAGAACCAATACCGACTGACGGCAGCCAAAAAGCGACGCCATTATTATTTGACCTGGTAGTCTCGCCGCCGCCTCCGGCCTGGTTGGAATTAGCTCCGTGGATTGGCTGGCCGTTTGGGATTGTCGCAATGTTCCTGGTTCACCAGCGACTTGCATCCCGGACACAGCGAATGGAGAATTGCACGTTGAGGTCATGATTCTGATCGTCCACGAGAGCGAACACTCAAGATGTCTTTCCTGGCCCAGCACCTACGACAGATGCAGATTCGAAACGGCCGCGCGATTCGCTGGATTTTCACCACGACCGTGGTTAGCGCGTGCTTAGTCGGAATGGTTATGCCGGCCGCAGCACAAAGGATTCGCCGCGGGCCAGCGGGCTATCTTGATCACTCGACCGAATGGTTTTCATCGGAAGAAGCCAAAAAAATTGCCGAGAATATTTTGTCGTATCAGGCAGATATTGGCGGCTGGCCTAAGAACGTCGACACCACAGCTCAGCCCTATACCGGGCCGCACAATCAGTTTGATCCCACGTTCGATAACGGCGCGACTACCGACGAACTGCGTTACTTGGCACACATGTACCAAGCGACGAAGAACGAAAAGTATCGCGCCGCCGTGTTAAAGGGCATCGATTACATTCTAAAAGCCCAATATCCCAACGGCGGCTGGCCGCAATTTTATCCGCCCCATGCTGAAATACCGTATCAGCGTTACATAACCTTTAACGATAACGCCATGGTTCGGCTCATGGAGTTTTTGCGCGAAGTTTACAACACTGAGCTGTTTAGTTTTGTCGATGCCGACCACCGACAAGCTGCCCATTCGGAATTCGACAAAGGAATTGAATGTATTCTTAAATGCCAAATCAAAGTGGACGGCAAGCTGACGGCCTGGTGCGCTCAGCACGATGACGTCGATTTCAGCCCGCGACCGGCTCGTACTTACGAGCTCGTCAGCCTGAGTGGTAACGAATCGGTGGGCATCGTCCGGTTGCTGATGAGCCTGGATTCGCCCAGTCCTGAGATTGTTCAGGCAATCAATGGCGCGGTGGCGTGGCTTGGAACAGCCAAACTCCGTGGGATTAAGGTGGAGCGCCGACCGGATTCGCAAGCGCCGCGCGGATTCAACAAAGTCGTGGTTGAAGACCCGTCGGCGCCGCCAATATGGGCGCGGTTCTATGAGATTGGAACCAACCGGCCCATATTTTGCGACCGCGACGGCGTTGCCAAAAACGATCTATCAGAAATCGGTTATGAGCGTCGCAACGGTTATAACTGGCTGGATTACTGGCCGGCGGAGTTATTAGAAAAAGAGTATCCCGCTTGGAAGGCAAAGTGGCTGCCGGATGCGAAGCCCGTCGACGCAAATTGAAGCCCAACCAAGAGTTGCCGGCATCGGCCGACAGCGCAGGCGCTTGACGGAATTGCGTCGGGCAAGTAGCCTAAAAAATAGGTTCTTCGAAGCGGCTTTCAAGCCGTTCTCACGGAACGCTGAGGCAATTCTTCTCGGGCCAATCTCGCTTCGGCGCGGTTGCGCCGGACCCGCGTGCTTAGGAGCTGCGCATGCTCACCGATTTGTTTGTGCAAATGCCAATGATCCTCGCGGCCGAGGCTACCGAGCACGGTTTTTTGACTGGGCTCTTCTTGCGAATTGCTTTTATCGGCGCCGAATGGGTGTTGTGGATTCTGTTGCTACTGAGTTTTATCAGCGTAGGAATTATTGTCGACCGCTTGCTCTATTTTCGCAGCAATCTGGAGGAAGACGAGCAACTGAATACGCAATTGCCAGAGTACCTGCGGTCCGGCGACATTAAAGGCGCCTGGGAATTGGCCTCCGCATCGGACTCCGTGGCAGGCAAAGTGCTGACCGCCGGATTGCAAACCATGCGGCGCGGCGCGGATGCTTGCAGCGAAGCGATGCAAAGCGCCAAGGCACGCTTCAAAGGCATGCTGGACGCCAGGCTCTCGGTGCTGGGCACCATTGGCAGCAATGCACCATTCATCGGACTTATGGGAACGGTGCTGGGCGTTATCAAATCAGCGAACGATTTGAAATCGACGAATCCGGATTCATTGATGACGGGTGTGTTCCAGGCGCTGATTGCCACGGCGGTCGGGCTGTTTGTGGCCATTCCGGCAGTGGTAGCCTACAACTATTTCCAGCGGAAGGTGCGTACGGCGATGTCGCAAATTGATTCATTGGCACACTTGGTTTTAGCAAATGTGCATGCAGCGGAACATCGCGGAGCAGGCAATCAAGTTCCTCAATCGGCTAAGGCCGTATGAAACCATAACAGCGGTGTTAGGAAACGAGTGGTCCAATGGCGGCAGCAGTTTCATTTGGCGACGATGATGAAGGCGGCGGCGCCATTACCGACATCAACGTGACCCCGCTGGTCGACGTGGTGCTAGTGCTGTTGATCGTGTTCATGATTACCGTGCCGGCAATTATCGGCAGCACCCCGGTGCGCGTCGATTTGCCCCAGACAAGCGCCGCATACGATCCCTCGGCCGAACAGCTCCCGCTGAACATTTTTCTGAAGCGCGAGGACGGCGGTAATATTTCTCTATATTGGAACGATGAGCGAGTGAAAGGGGAGGATGAATTCCGCGGCCGCCTGGCCGAAATGCATCCCAGCAAAGACCAGGAAGTTTCCATTTCCGCCGATAAAGACATTGCTTACGACAGTGTCGTGCATGTGATGGATATGCTCGCTGCGGTGGGAATCCACAAGATTTCGCTTCCCACCAAGCACGTGGCCAAGTGATCGCCATGCCACCGGCGGCAACTGGTTGCTGCTTTGGCCGGTTGCCATTAAAATTGAAGTGTTGCACTTCCGGCGATAGAGAAGCAGGCTTCTGCCGCAACGTGGAGTGTAGGACATCTCCATCCCGCCAGTTGAAGGCAAGCGGGCCATGACCGATTTCAATTCTTCATCACCCGGCGGCAACGCTTCCAGGCAACCAAACTATTTGCCTCCGGCGATTGCGAAACCCCAGCTGCCGGCGGTCTCTCAAGGTGATGAGTTCGAGCCGTTTCAGACTTCGACGGCCATCTCGCAACCCAATTTGGCAAACATGCCGTTGGGAAGAATCCAACCAGCGGTGGTTGGAGGCAACGATGAATGGACGGAGGCTTTGCAGAGTGCGCCGCCTTGGCTAGGAAGTTTAGTAATTCATATGTTGGTGCTGATCTTCATGGGCCTGATGGTGGTCACGCTGAAAGCAAGGAAGGACGTTCCGATTCAGGCAATTTATGGCGACACGGATAAACCCGGCGAGCAGCTTTTGGAAGACAATCGCGAAGGGCTTGCGACCGATACGCCAGATCCCACGGTCGACAAAACAATTTTCTCGCCTTCAAATTTACCTCCGGTTGCCGATCCGCTGGCAGCGCCGCCGCTGGCGACCGAATTCTCGCCCCATGGGCTGTTCGCCGGCGGAACGAAAGCCATCGATGCTCCCATCGGTTTGGCGCTGACAGGTCGCGAGCGCGGCATGCGGAAAGCGCTGCTGGGTCGCTACGGCGGAAATGCCTCCACAGAGGATGCCGTGCACCGTGCGCTTGAATGGCTGAAACGCAATCAACGCGCCAATGGCTATTGGACTCTTAACGGACCCTATTCAGATGGTGGCGAAGCGGAAAGCAAGACCAGTGCCACAGCAATGGCTCTATTGGCGTTTCAAGGAGCCGGCTATACGCATTTAACGAACGGCGATTACAAATACGACTACAAGCAGATCGTTAAAAAAGGCTGGGATGCGCTGCTCAAATTGCAATCGAGCGAGGGGCAATTCGTCATCGAGAATGCGCCTTACTATCATCAAATGTATAGCCATGCCCAGGCGACCATTGCCCTGTGCGAGCTATACGGTATGACGCATGATTCCATTTACCGAAGTGCGGCGGAACGGGCGGTAAAATTCTGCATTAAGTCGCAAGATTCAGCTGGCGGGTGGCGATATAACCCCAACACTGATTCTGACACTTCCGTCACGGGCTGGTTTGTCATGGCTTTGCAGAGCGCCATGATGGCTGGTTTGGAAGTGCCCAGCAGCACGATGCTTAATGTTTCGCGGTATCTGGACGCCGCTCAGGATGAAACGGGCAGTCGTTATCATTACCAACCGCATGGCTTTGTAAACAATGCCATGACGGCTGAAGGTTTGCTGTGCCGACAGTACCTCGGCTGGAAGCGCGACGATCCTCGCCTGGTAGCTGGAGTCCAATTTCTCGCCGCGCAGCCCATCAATGACACCGAAATCAATGTTTATTATTGGTACTATGCCACGCAAGTAATGCACCACATGGGCGGCACCTACTGGCGAAATTGGAACGCCGTCATGCGGCAATCGCTTCCAGAAACGCAGGTGAAAAAGGGTACGGAAGACGGAAGCTGGGATCCATCTGTCGATAAATACGGATCGCAAGGCGGTCGACTATATATCACCTGCCTGCGTACTTTCATGCTGGAAGTGTATTACCGCCATCTGCCCATTTACGACAACATTTACGAAATGCGAGAGCCAACCCCGCAAGCTACCGAAACAAAAAGTGAGACGCTGCCCGACAGCAGCCAGACGACGACGGATCAATCCAAAACCGATGGCGGGCAAAGCAAGACGGAAAAATAGCGCAATCGAATTCAGCCTGGCAGCGGTACGTTTAGCTTCTCGGCCAGTTTTGTCAGTGCCGCCCAGTTGCCTTCATCCAGTGGAATGCCACCAGACAGCCTTTGAGCGGCGGTTTTGCGTTCCGGATCGCCAGGGAGCAAAATCTCGCTTACCCCGGCAGCTTTAGGACAGGAGCGGATGAATTCCACCAAATCGGAAACCTCGCGAGCAACATGTTGGCCGCCACCGACGTGCCGCGGATCGATCACCAATGCAAACACGCAATTGCCGATTTGATTGATCGGCTGTTCGCGAATGCACACGCCGCCGGACAGCGCGCCCGCGAAAATTTCCACCATGAGCCCAAGGGCGAATCCCTTGTGGGGCTGATCTCCTCCAAATGGACGAATGGTGCCCGGCGGGTCGGCGTACAGCGATTGCGGATCGTTGGTTGGGCGACCTTCGCTGTCCAGCAGCCAACCATCCGGGCAAGATTGACCGGCAATCCGTTTCACGCGTACTTTTCCTTCAGCCGTGGCGCTGGTTCCGAAATCCATCACTAGCGTGCCATCGGGATGCGGCACGCCAATGGCAATTGGGTTCGTCCCCAGCCGCGGCGCTTTGCCGCCGGGGGGCGCCACACGTCGAGCGGCTCCATGCGTGTTGACCATGAGCAGCGAAACCATGCCCTCCGCTGCCGCTTGCTCACAGTATTCTCCGAGCCGCCCAATGTGGCATGAATGGATCAACGTTCCCACTGCCACGCCGGCTTCCCGCGCTTTGGCGATCAATCGGTCGGTCAATCTGCGCGCCTGCGTTTGGCCGAAGCCCCAATTACCGTCGGCCTGCAGCAACGACGGTGTTTCCTTGATGATGGTGAGCGCCGCGCCGGATTTGGCTTCGCCCTTCGCCACGGCGTCGAGATAATAGGGGATGCGCATGACGCCATGCGAATCGTGCCCCATCAGGTTCGCCACGATCAGGCTTTTGGCCACACCAGGGGCTTCATCGGCTGAAACACCTCCGGCTTCCAGCAGAGCGACCGCGAAATCAGCGAGTTTGTTAGCGGCGATCTTAGGCATCGTTCAGTCGCTTATCTTCGAAGCTTCATTGATATCACGCATTATTGCCACTGCCGCAGTGCTTCGTAAGCGGCAATGGCAACGCTGTTGGAAAGATTCAGACTTCGGACCTGCTCGCGGATCGGAATGCGGAGCGTCCTCTGCCGGTTAGCTTCCAACAGCGACGGAGGCAGCCCATGCGATTCGCCGCCGAACACAAGAATATCGCCCTGCTGAAATCTGACCGTGGTGTAAAGTTCTGTCGCCGTCTTGGTAAAAAACCACGGTTTCTTGTCGGGCGCTTCGGCAACAAGACGAGCGACCAGTGCCGGCCAATCGTCCACCGCTTCGCATTCAAGGTGCTCCCAATAATCCAGGCCGGCGCGGCGTAAATAATAATCATCAATCCGAAAACCGAGCGGACGCACCAGCCACAGCTTTGCCCCGACTGCCACGCAGGTGCGCCCGACGCTGCCGGTGTTGTATGGGATTTCCGGCTGGTGCAGCACCACATGCAGTTGCGGCTGATACTTCATGTTACGCCGATACCGCGCCGCCGTAACGGCGTCAAGAGTGCCGGACATTCTTGGCTCCCAACATCAGTTTCTCCGCGCTCTTGCATTCGCCAACGGCACCCGCCAGACTGCTGGGTGTGAAGAATTCTCTTTCGTCGCAAACTCAAACCATTCCCGATGCGCGTCTGGCTCGCTATGCGCAGTCGCTGCAGTTTGCTGAATGCCAGGTGACCGCGCTCGTGCAGCGCCATCCCGATTTCTTTCCAATCTACACCGTCAGCGGCAAATGGCATCACCCAGGCCAACTGTGGACCGATTGGACGGGCGGATTTCTTGCCGGCATGATGTGGCAATTTCACCGTCGCACAGGTAGTGCACTGTGGCGCAAACACGCCGAGCATTATTCGAAGCTGCTTGAGCGGCGACAGTTCGATCGCCAGGTGCATGATTTGGGATTCATCTTTTTGAACACTT
>DASXPQ010000063.1:0-6478 GCA_036493575.1 Pirellulales bacterium | reverse complement strand
CGACGATGAGCACGATGATGACTGCTAAAATTCCAAGCACGGCGAACAGCGGTTTCATATTGCCTCCAGACTAGCAGACGAAGCGAGGACACGCGTCGACGACGTGCACTAGAAGAATGGTTGAGACGATGCTCAAAAGAGTAGCCTATACGCTTAGTTATTCGCAGATGATATCAAATTATTGGGAGTTTGGCTGTGCCTGTTCCGGCGGCAAGGGCGGATGAGACTTTAAAATTTAGCGCGAACCAAGTTGTTGCGGGGCGGGCTTTTAGAGGAGCGGTGGCGGAGCAGGGTGAGCGGGCGGTGACATGATCGATCGGCACAATCGACACATTCGGAAGGGATTCAGGTGGGCGGTGGTTGACTGGATGAACATTCTGATGTGGCGGATAGTTGGCGTCGTTGACCGCGCGGCGTAAGCCGTTTAGGCTTAAGGTGTTGTCGGCGTTTGGCATGATTGGAAGTCTTCTTGGGCCGGAGATGCTGTGTCGAAAAAAGCGTGGTCGGGAGTCTTCAGCCAGGCGACGGATGCCAAAGTCGAACAGTTTACCGAGAGCATTAGCTTCGACCGCCGATTGTATGCGCACGACATTCTTGCTTCGGTAGCGCATGCCCGAATGTTAGCCAACGTTGGCATTATCACTGTTGATGAATGCCGAGAGATTGAGCAAGGGCTGGCGGCGATTCGCCAAGAGATTGAGCAAGGCAAGTTTGAGTTTTCCACGGAGTTGGAAGACATTCACTTGCACATTGAGCGGGCACTCGTTGATCGAATTGGCGACACGGGTCGGAAACTGCACACGGCGCGGAGCCGGAACGATCAGGTGTCGACCGACCTGAGACTATGGTGCCGCGACAGTATTGACCAATTGGATGCCGCGCTGCGCAGCTTGCAGTGCGCATTTGCTGACCGCTGTGATGCGGATCGGGATGTGATTGTGCCCGGGTATACGCACATGCAGCGCGCCCAACCGGTGTTGGCGGCGCATTACTGGTTGGCGTATTGCGAGAAGCTGGAGCGAGATCGGCAGCGGTTGGCGGATTGTCGAATACGGGTGAATGTATTGCCGCTGGGGGCTGCGGCGCTGGCGGGGACGAGTTTGCCGATTGATCGGCACGACGTGGCGAAGCAGCTTGGTTTTGTGAATGAGCAGGGCGAGCCGCAAGTGACGGGCAATAGTTTGGATGCATCGAGCGATCGAGATTTTGTGATCGAACTGGCGTTTGATTTGGCGATGATTGCGGAGCATTTGAGTGGCTGGGCGGAAGAATGGATTTTGTGGAGCACGGCGGAGTTCAATTTTTTGAAGCTGCCGGAAGCGTTTTGCACGGGCAGCTCGATTATGCCGCAAAAGATCAATCCGGATGTGCTGGAGCTAGTGCGGGGCAAGACGGCGCGAGTGATCGGCAATTTGCAGGCGCTGTTGGTTTTGGTGAAGGGTTTGCCGTTGGCTTACAACCGGGATTTGCAGGAAGACAAGGAGCGGCTGTTTGATTCGGTGGATACGGTTTTGGGATCGCTCGAAATTGCTGCGCCGCTGGTGCGCGAGGCGAAGCTGAAGCGCGAAGCGATTGCGGAAAAGCTGGACCGGGGATATCTGGACGCCACGACGCTGATGGAGGAATTGATTCAGCGTGGGGTGCCGCAGCGGAGCGCGCATGAAATGGTTGGCAAGCTGGTGCGCCTGGCGATGGACAAAGGGGTGCGATTGATTGACTTGACAGCGGATGAACTGAAGCAGGTTGATCCGAAGCTGGATGAGAGTGTGCGGAAGGCACTGGGGGTGGAGAATGCGGTGGCGCGATTCGTCAGCTATGGCTCGACGGCGCCGAAAGAAGTGGAGAAGCAGATTCAGGCGTGGCAGGCGAAGTTGAAGGCGGACGTTAATGTACGGAAGGCGGAGAGTAGAACGACAGAGAGCAAAAAGCAAAAGGCAGAGAACAAATGAAGAGGCAACGTCGAATTTTCGTCGCGGTTGTGATCGGGATGTCGTTGTTTTTACTGGCTGCACTTGCGCAGGATGAGGCGCCGGGCAAGAGTGCGGCGGCCAAGGCAGCTGCGGCGGCGCCGGTGGCGATTAAGCCTGATCCGGCGGTGGATACGATTGTCGATTCGAATCCGCATACACCGGGACAGTTGCTGCAAGCGGCGGCGGTGTTGGCGGATTTGGACCGGATTGATTTGGCAAAGAAGTATTTGCAACAGCTTGCGGCGGCGAAGCCGGATGAGGAGGCGCTGGCTGAGGCGGCGGCTCAGGTGGAGCCGGCGACGTTGTTGCGGCTGGCGGACAACGCGAATTTGCAGCCTGAGGGGCGGCAAATGGCGGACGCAGTATTGGCGGCGGCTGGGCGCGTGGCGCGCGATCCGCAGCGGCTGCGGACGGAGATCGATCAATTAGCTGATCCATCGAAATCGGTGCGGCGGACGGCATTGAAGCGCATTTTATTGGCGCATGAGGATGCGGTGCCGGAATTAGTGGCGGCATTGGGGGATGCGAACCGTGCAGCCGTGCATCCACTGGCGCGGCAGGCGCTGGTAAAGATTAGCGATCAAGCTGTTGCGCCGTTGGTGGCCGCGCTGGAGGCCGATAACGACGGACTGAAGATTCAGATTATTGACGTGCTGCGGCAAATAGGTTCGCCGGATGTGGCAGTGTATTTGGCGGCGCCGGCGACCGCCGAGGGAGTTTCGACCGAGGTGCGCGCGGCGGCGAGAGCGGCGTTGAGCGAGATTACCGGATCGAAGAATCCGACACAGGATGATGCGGTCAAATTATTGGCGGCGGAGATCGGGCGGTATTTGAATCAGGATCGGCTGGTGAATATTGACTCGGACGGCAATTCGGCAGTGTGGCAGTGGGATGCGGCGCAGGGGAAGCTGGTGCGTGAGAAATTGCCGCCGGAGCTAGCGTATCCGGCGATGGCCACACGATTGGCCAAGGATTTAATGCAACTACGGCCCAATGATATTTCGGCGCGGCGGTTGTTTTTAATTAGCACGCTGCAGGCTGCGGCACTGCGGACGGGATTGGATAAGTCTTTGGCGGCGGATGATGCGGCGGTGGCGAAAGTGGCGCAGCTTGGAATAGCGGCGGTGGAGGATGCGCTGGGGTATGCAATGGCGAACCGTAATTTGTCGGCGGCTACCGCGGCAGCGCAGGTTTTGGGCAACATGGGCGGTCGGAGCTTGTTGGAGCCCAGAGATGGCACGTTCAGTCCGCTGGTGACGGCGGTGGGTCAGGGAGATCGACGATTGCGCTTTGCAGCAGCGGAAGCCATTATGAAATTGAAACCGGCGGCGGGGTTTGCCGGATCGAGCGATTTACTGGCGGCGCTGGCGTTTTTTGCCGATTCGCCGGGAGTGAAGCGAGCGCTGGTGGCATTTCCGAATGAGGCGGTGGCGGGCCAGTTGGCAGGCATGCTGACGGGGCTGGGATATGAAGTTGATATTGCGACGAATAGCCGACAGGCGTTTTTGGAAGGGATATCGTCGGGCGATTACGAGGTGATTTTGCTGAGCAGCCGGTTGGATCATCCGCCGGTGTGGGTTGTGTTGCCGGAGTTGCGACACAATCCGGCAACGGCTCATGTGCCGGTGGCGCTGCTGGCGGAAGATACTGATGACGATTTGGCGCGAATGCAAGCGCTGGCCGGCGATAACGGATTAGCGATGCCGATTCTGCGGCCGATTACGCCGGATGGGACGAAATTTTTGGTGGAACGAACGATTCAGCAGGCGGGTCGGGAAGCGGTGCCGGCCGAGGTACGACAACGGCAAGCGCTGGCGGCGACGGAATGGCTGAAGCAGTTGTATGCGACGTCGCCGCGGGATTTCGACTTGATGCCGCATGAAAAGCAACTGACTCGAATGTTGTTCCGGCCCGCAACGAGTGCGGCGGCCGCGGAAATGCTGGCGGACATTGGGAAGCAAACGGCGCAAGAGTCGTTGGTGGACTTGGCGAATACCGGCAGCCAGCCGCTGGCGATGCGACAAGCGGCGGCCGCGGCGTTCAGCGAGGCCGTGCGCAAGCATGGCATTCAGTTGACGATTCCGGAGATTCAGCATCAATACGATCGTTACAACCAAAGCGAGGCCGAGGATAAAGCGACGCAGGAGTTGCTGGGGCTGGTGCTGGATGCGATTGAACTGCCGACGGCGGCAAATGGTAAGCGGTAGGCAGTAGGCGGTATGCAGCGGAAGACTGATCTAATGCAAAAAAGATTTAAGATTATCGGTTGGTGCTTCGCGCTAGTGGCACTGCATGTTTGTGCTGCCTGTGGAAGTTTCGCGGCAGAGTTGGCGTGGCCGGAGGTGACGCAGGAAACTAAGCCTTGGACGCGGTGGTGGTGGTTGGGGAATATTTGCACCGACGCTGGATTGCAGGCCGCGATGGAGCAATATGCCGCGGCGGGACTGGGAGGTTTGGAAATAACGCCGCTGTATGGGGTGCGCGGCGAAGAGGAAAAGTTCATTCCGTATTTGTCGCTGGAGTGGGTTGATCGGTTGGAGTTTGTGCTGAAGGAAGGGAAGCGGTTGGGACTGGGGATAGACATGAATAACGGCACCGGCTGGCCGTTTGGCGGGCCGTGGGTGACGCCGGAGGATACGTGCAAATACTTGGCATACAAAAAATTCACCGTGCGGGCTGGCGAGAAACTCGCCGAGCCGGTGGTGATGATTGAGAAGGGAATGGTCAGTCCGCGCAGCGTTTCCCTTTCGCAGATCAAAGAGCCGTTTGGGAAGACGCTCGATTTGCAGAAGCTGGCGATCGATAATTTGAAAATGCCTGGGCCGCTCAAGCTGAATACGTTGATGGCGTTTTCGGATCAAGCAGGTGAGCCGCTTAATTTGACGGACAAAGTGGCGAACGATGGCACGCTGAATTGGATGGCGCCGGCCGATGGCGGAGCGTGGACGCTATATGCTGTGTTCGACGGATTGCACAGTCGGATGGTGAAGCGGGCTGCGCCGGGTGGAGAAGGGCATGCGCCTGATCATTTTAGTGCTGCGGCAATTCAGCATTATCTGGCAAAGTTTGACGAGGCGTTTAAAGAGCAAAAGCTGGATGGGTTGCGGGCATTTTTTTGTGATTCCTATGAGGTGGATGAGGCGACGCCGGGCGAGGCGAATTTTACGCCGAAGTTTTTTGACGAATTCCAGCGCCGGCGCGGTTACGATTTGCGGCTGCACTTGCCAGAGTTATTGGGGAGCGAGCAGAGCGATGAAAAGACGCGGCTGTTGTGCGATTGGCGAGAGACGATTTCCGATTTGCTACTGGACAATTTCACCAACACGTGGCGGCAATGGGCAGCCGCTTACGGCAAGATCGTACGGTATCAGGCGCATGGATCGCCGGGCAATGTGCTGGATTTGTATGCCGCGGCGGACATTCCGGAGACGGAAGGGTACGGCAGACCGACGGATGCGGCGGCGGAACTGAAAGAACAAGTGGCGATGATGTATGCATCGTCGGCGGCGCACGTGACGGGAAAACAGTTGGCATCGTCGGAAACGTGCACGTGGCTGGACGATCATTTTCTGACGACGCTGGGGCATGCCAAGCATCGGATTGACACGCATTTTTTGGCGGGGATCAATCACGTGGTGTATCACGGGACGACGTATTCTCCGCCGGAAGAGGGGTGGCCGGGATTTTTGTTTTACGCCGCGGTGGAGTTTTGCCCAGCGAATCCGTGGTGGGATGATTTTGCCGCGCTGAACCAATACGTGACGCGGTGTCAATCGTTTTTGCAGACGGGGCAACCGGACAATGATGTGCTGGTGTATGCGCCTTTTTACGATCGCTGGATGCAGCGCGGCAACGGCAAGATGCCGCACTTTGTGATCGGCGGGAGTTTCCCGGGACAGGATGTGGGCCAGGAGCTGGTGAAGACTGGTTATTGTTTCGATTTTATCTCCGATCAATTGTTGCAGAACGTGGCCTATTTGGGCGGCAAGTTACACAAAGGTGGAAATCGCTATCAGGCGATTGTGCTACCGGAAACGAACTATGTTCCGCTGGCGACGATGGAGAAATTGATTGGGCTGGCGAATGACGGCGCTGCGATTGTCGTGCAGAAATCGCTGCCGGGCGACGTGCCGGGATTTGGCGATTTGGATGTGCGGCGAACGCAATTCAAAAGCGTGATGGCAGCCCTGCGACAAAGCAGCAACGAGCACGAAGAAAACGGAGTTGTGCAAATTTCGGTTGGCGAAGGGCGCTTTTTGATTGGGAAGCATCTGCCAGAATTGCTATCGCTGGGACGCGTCAGGCAGGAAAAGTTGCGTGAGAAAGGGATCGAATTTGTTCGACGGCGTGAAGCCCAGGGACCGGTTTATTTTCTGGTGAACCGCTGTGCGGATTTCTTTGACGGCTGGGCACCTCTGGCGGTGAAGATGCCCAAGCCTTCTGCGGCGCTGCTCGATCCGCAAAATGGACACATTGGTAATGCCGCGGTGCGCGGAGACGATTTAAAG
>DASXPQ010000062.1:0-1636 GCA_036493575.1 Pirellulales bacterium | reverse complement strand
TGGCGTTCGGCGCGTCTTTCGCCTTCGTAGCCACATTGATCACGTGGTTCGTCGCCATTCGAATCGTCGGCTCGCTTGGCGACAATATGTCCGCGCTCGATCTCCAGGCCGCAACCGGGTTGGTGGCCATCGTTGTTTTGCTGGTGATCATGAATTGGTTTTTCCATAAAATTTACTGGGGTGGCTGGATTCGTGCGCACAATCGCCGGCGCAAAGCCCTGCTCGAAAACGCGCGCACGGCTGAAATTTCACAGAGACGTCTGTGGTGGGGATTGATCTTGCTCGGGTTCACGTCGTTGTATCGGGAAGGTTTTGAAGTCGTGCTTTTTTTACAGAGCTATCATTTGCGATTGGGCGGCGGGGTTGTGCTCAAAGGTGCGTTGCTGGGTCTCGTGCTGACCGGAATGGTGGCCGTCCTTACATTCGTTCTCCAGCAGCGACTGCCCTATCGCAAAATGCTAATCACCACCGGCATTCTGCTAGGCGTGGTGCTGTTGGTGATGGTCGGCGAGCAGGCACAGGAAATGCAATTGGCGCACTGGATCCCCACTACCCCCATCAGTCTTCTTGAAACATACATTCCCCGATGGATGGGCCTCTGGTTTGCTGTTTTTCCAACTGTTGAAACGCTCGTTGCACAAGGAATCGCAGCGGTGCTCGTAATCGGATCGTATTTTGCCGCGCGACGCTTTGGCGGCGGTCCGGCCGGTGGAACCTCGGTCGAAGCTCACGCGCCCAGCATGGCTGCAATCAACGCGTAGGAGACCGCTGAAAGCCGACCGCGCTTGCTTTGGAATTCCTTCTTTAGCCGGTTTCCGCTGGGCCGCGTAAACGCGGAACTCCAAACCTCGCGCGATTCCAGTTGAAGCAAGGCGCAACCTTTACACCTTAGGCGGATGATTCCGTCGAGTTGTCGTGTTTCTGCGCTGGCTTGGAGCATTTTTGCTATTTCAATTTTGCCAGCTTCTGTTGGATTTGCTGTCTCTACTGGTTCAACGCCGCCGGGAGCGATTAATGAAAATTTGTTCAACGGAATGCGCTGGCGACAGATCGGGCCATTTCGCGGAGGTCGGGCACTGGCGATCGAAGGCGTGGCAGGCGAACCGGATACTTATTATTTTGGCGGCGTCGCTGGCGGTGTGTGGAAGACGATTGACGGGGGAGCAAATTGGAGTCCGCTTTTCGACAAAGCACCGATTTCTTCCATCGGCGCTATTGCGGTAGCACCATCCGATCACAACGTCATTTATGTCGGAACCGGCGAAGCAGCGATTCGCGGCAATATCACGTATGGCACCGGAGTCTTTAAATCGATCGACGGCGGCAAAACATGGGACAACGTTGGGTTGAAAGATACGCGGCAGATCGGCGCGCTCATAGTCGATCCGAGAAATGAGAACGTGGTTCTGGTCGCAGCGCTGGGTCACGCGTTTGGTCCAAATCAAGAGCGCGGGATTTTTCGAACAACCGACGGCGGTAAAACTTGGACAAAAGTTTTATCTAAAGATGAAAATACTGGCGGTATCGACGTTGTATTCGATCCGCACAATCCCAACATCGTGTTTGCATCGCTTTGGCAGGCGCGCCGGCAGCCGTGGTTTTTTTCCAGCGGCGGTCCCGGCAGCGGCCTTTACCG
>DASXPQ010000061.1:0-4429 GCA_036493575.1 Pirellulales bacterium | reverse complement strand
CTTGTCGGCAATCCGAACACTGGCAAATCGACGTTGTTCAGCGCGCTGGCAGGTGTGCGGCAACGGATTGGCAATTACCCGGGCGTCACCGTCGAGAAAAAAGTGGGCCACATGCAGTTTGCCGGCCGGCGCTGGGCTGTGGTCGATCTGCCTGGCACCTATAGCCTAGCTCCGCATTCACCGGACGAGATGGTTGTTGTGGATGTTCTCCTAGGACGCCGGAGCGATGTTCCGCCCTGCGACGTGATTGTATGTATCGTCGATGCCAGCAACCTGGAGCGCAATTTGTATTTGGTGGGCCAGGTATTGGAACTTGGTTTGCCCACGGTACTGGCATTGAACATGACCGACGTGGCCCAGGTACGTGGATTATCGATCGACACGTCTCAGTTAGCCCGTCGGTTGAAGATCCCTGTGGTGCGTCTGCAGGCGAACAAGCGACGGGGAATTGACGAACTAAAAACAGCGATAACCGAGGTGATCGGACTGTCGCCATCTTCACTCGAAAGCCCTTTCCCACAGAGTTTCCAAGACGAAGTTACAAAACTCGAAGACCTACTAAATGGCAGTGGCGGCGAAAGCCTGCAGCGGGCCGATCGTGATTATTCCGGCACTGTAAACGGCCACGCTACAGCGAGACCACAGTCTTCGTCTGTTGCAAAAGTCCCGCGATATCTTGCCGAACGATTGCTGCTGGATATCGGAGGTTACTTGGAACACTCGGGGGTGATTTTTGCCAATCGGCAGGAGCCGATTAATCCACTTGAGCTGCAACGACATTTGCAGGAGGCGCGGGCCCGATTGTCAGATGCCGGATGTCCGGTGCCCGCGGTAGAAGCGGTGGTGAGGTACGACTGGGCAGCCCGTCAATTGAAAGATTTGGTCCAGCGACCGACAGAAAGATCCAAAACACTATCGGATAAGATCGACCGCATTTTGACGCATCGACTGTGGGGAACCGCGGTTTTCGCCTCGATGATGTTCTTGTTGTTTTCATCGATTTTTATTTTTGCACGGCCCCTGATGAGCTGGATCCAAGCCGGTGTCGATTTTTTGGCCGTCACCGTCAAAGGCAATATGACCGACGGTGCGTTTCGATCGCTGTTGGTGGATGGCATTCTGGGAGGCGTCGGAAGTGTAATCGTATTCTTGCCGCAAATCCTCATCTTGTTCATGTTTATTGCGATCCTGGAAGATTGCGGCTATATGGCTCGTGCCGCTTACTTAATGGATAAGTTGATGGTGCGTGTGGGTTTGAGCGGTAAATCGTTCATTCCGTTGCTGTCGTCGTTTGCGTGCGCCATTCCGGGAATTATGGCCACGCGGGTGATTGAGAATCGGCGCGACCGACTGACGACGATTATGGTTGCGCCGTTAATGAGCTGTTCGGCGCGGCTGCCCGTTTACATGCTGTTGATCGGTGCCTTCATTCCCGCCGGAAAATATGTCGCCGGCATATTGCCGTTGCAAGGCCTCACGCTATTTGTAATGTATTTGGTAGGCGTGATAGCGGCGATCGTCGTAGCTCTAGTTCTTAAGCGAACCCTCTTGCGCGGAGCAACGCCGCCATTTGTGATGGAGTTGCCGCCCTACAAATTCCCCTCTCCGTCACTAGTTGTGCAGCGGATGCTGGAGCGCGGCTGGGCATTTGTCTGTCGGGCCGGAACTCTAATTGTGGCAGTAGCAGTTGTGGTATGGGCACTGCTGTACTACCCGCATAATCAGGTGGCTGTGGAACAGAGTTTGTCGCATGACCAATTGGTGTTGACCGCACAGCTTGAACAATTGCCGCCGGGGGATAATCGCCGAAAGTTCCTGGAAACGGAATTGGCGCGGTATAATGAACCGGCACAGCGCGAACAATTGTTAGCGGGCGCCTATCAGCGCCAAAGCATTTTGTGGCACATCGGGCGATGGATTGAGCCGGCTGTCCGACCGTTGGGTTGGGATTGGCGCGTGGGATGCGCCGCGGTTGCATCGTTTCCCGCCCGTGAAGTCGTGCTGGGCACGCTGGGTGTGATTTACAACTTGGGCAATGTCGATTTGGAAGTGCAAGAGGGTCAAACACAATTGCAGACACAACTTCGCAATGCGACCTGGGACGGCAGTTTGCGACTTGTATTTACCGTGCCGATGGCGCTGGGCCTAATGGTGTTTTTCGCGCTGTGTGCGCAATGCGCGGCCACGTTGGTGATTATTAAGCGCGAAACGAACAGCTGGCGCTGGCCGGCATTTACGTTTGCATACATGACGGTTCTGGCCTATGTAGGCGCACTTGCGACATATCAAATTGGGACGTGGCTAAGCAGTTAGAGAAAACGTTGGATCATCGGCGGGAAAAGAAACCGCCATAAAAACCGCGATGCAAAATCTTCTAGCACTTTTCGTGGTTACCCTGGCAGCTGGTTATCTGGTCCGGCGGGGGTGGCGATATTTTGCCGACCGGAAATCGTCTGTCGGCTGTGGCAGTGGCTGCAACGGGTGCGCGTCACAAAATGATTCAACGATGCCGAAACCGCTGGTCACTATCGACTCTTTGCAGCGTCACTGACCGTAATACTCTGCGGTTCTGCCGCCGCGATCGTGATAGCCAGAACTCGTGCTGTTGCCGGCGGCATGCACTGGCGCGGTGGAAGCATCCACAACCGTCGCTTGACATGTCACCTCTGGCACGACGTTGTCGCCCAAGTCAGTTTTGATCTTAATCGTCTTGGCGATTTTGCCCGACTGATGCGGTGCCGTAAACGTGATGGGAATCAATTGTACTTCGCGGGCATCGTCAGGCAGCTTGCAGGAAAATTCGTCGTCACAAACGATCCCCAGAACTCTAAAAGGCTTTTTACTGCGGATCACGATGTTTTTGGTAACCGCCTGGCCGGGAGCGAGTGTGCCCAGTGCGAGAGAGGCTGGGCTGACCGTCACCTCAGCCACTACTCGTCCAACTACATCGACAGGAATCCGTGGCGCCTCCGGATCATTGGTCACTAAAAACAGTTGGTCGTTGATGTAGCCAGCGGGGCTGGACGGCTTGAGTCGCACCAGCAGATCGTAAACCACAGAGCCGTTGATGCGGCGGTTCTCGTTTACTTCCACTTCAAAATTCGTATTAGCGCTTTGAACGTCGGAAATACTCCAATCACTGCGCCCGGTGTGGGTTAATACAATTTTTTTCTCGGCACCTTGTCCGGCATCCACCGTACCCAACTCTATCAGGCCTGGCTGCAAAACCACATCGCTGAGAATGTTGCCGTTAACCTGCAATTGCACCTCGGCCGCATACGGCCTATCGAAAGTGACGGTAATCGTTGCCGAATGCACACCGAGAAACGCATTCGTGTTAAAGTTCGCGACAATGTCGGCGGATTCCCAAGTTTTAATTTCCTTTTCTGGCTTTTCAACAGTGGTGCAACCGCAACTGCTTCGGACCGCCGCTATGTGCAACGGTTCGACATACGGATTGGTGAATTTGAATTGATACTGGGCCTTAGCGCCGCGGGCCAGGCTGCCGAAATCGTGGCTGGTGTCAGTAAACATTTTGCGAGCCCACTCCTGGGCGGGCGCAGCAGTAGACCAGGCCAGCACCAGTAGCAGCGAAAGCAAAGCTGATCGTCGCACGAACGGCGTCTCCCAATAACCACTTTCAATGTGGCGAATTTTGCGGCAAAAATCGACCCACGATACGATCACTTCGCCGGCTTTTGAGCGGCGGATTTCCCCCTCGGAACGTTGCTAAGTCCTTAAAAACTCTAGGGTTGCAGTGCACAGCTGTCAACGGCGCCTAACGCAGATAAGGCAAGGGATATTCCGAATTATTCGGATGCAATCGACCGCTGGCAAAAGCCATTTTGTGGCCAGAAAAATGTACTAGCCAAGTTCCTGTCCGAATAAGACTTTTAATGTCGTGGTAGCAGATCGGCAAACTTTCCGCCATTTACGTAATAATCAAGGTCAGCCGTTGTGGATCGTTTGCCCGTATTTGCGATAATTTGGCTGAAGAAGTATCCATCAACGGGTTGACGCATAGGCGTGACCTACCTTGCCAGCTCTTTACAGAACGGGATCGAAGCATGAATTGCCACCGCCGCAACTTTGTACTAGTGGCTTTGGCCCTAGCGGGCATGCTGCTCGGGGCTATGCATGGCTGCAGTCGGCCGGCTATTTCGGGTAATGCCGCGGAGATTGATCAATTAGCTCAGGTCTCAATCGATAATTCTTCTGCTGAACGGACCACGCAGGCTAGTCCAGCACCAGCGAGTACTGCGGCAGAGCTTGGCAATCCATTCC
This sequence comes from Pirellulales bacterium, assembly GCA_036493575.1. Taxonomy (GTDB): domain Bacteria; phylum Planctomycetota; class Planctomycetia; order Pirellulales; family JADZDJ01; genus DATJYL01. Next base: position 145 of record DASXPQ010000061.1, on the reverse strand, counting down.
CAAATCGCACACCGGCCTCAGCATTGGAGGGCGGCGTGGAATGGTTGAACACGTCCGCGCCGATCGATCTTAAAAATCTGCGCGGCAAATTCGTTGTACTCGATTTCTGGACCTACTGTTGCATCAACTGTATGCACATCTTGCC
>DASXPQ010000060.1:0-3360 GCA_036493575.1 Pirellulales bacterium | reverse complement strand
TGTGGGTGTGCTGTGGCTAAGACGGCGTCAAGAATTCTAGACCATGAGCATGCCTGGCCGAAACACAGTCGCTGGTTTTACGTTGATTGAAGTCCTGGTTGTGCTGGCGCTGATTGGCATCCTGATGGCATTGTTAATGCCAGCCATTTCGCAATCGCGGCAGATGTCGCGGGGGCTTGTTTGTCAGTCAAACTTACGTCAATGGGCGACGGCGGTCCAGCACTTTGCCTCGGCCCACTCAGGAAGTTTGCCCGGGCGAGGTCAAGGAAAACAAAAGACCGAACAATTCGACAATCTAGCATTTTGGTTTAACGCGCTACCGCCGTATATGGAGAATGAACCGCTGGTGCAGGTAAAAAATGTTTTGCCATTTCGGCCGGGTGAAAAGAGCATCTGGATGTGTCCGGAAATGGAGGATAAAGGATTGCCTGTCTATTTTTCGTACGGAATGAATATGTGGCTCTCACCGACGATTGCCAAAAAACCAGATCACATTGACAAGGTTGGTCCCACCAGCACCATGGTTTTCATGTCGGAAGGAAACGGAACGCAATGCTCGCTGTTGCCGTCAAGCCAACCCTATAGCCCGGTTGCACGGCATCAAAACTGCGTGAACATCGCCTTCTTGGACGGTCATGTGGCGCCTTTTTCAGGCGACGAAGTGGGTTGTGGCGTGGGAGATCCGCATCGTGCGGACATTCAGTGGGTGGTGCCGGACAGTTCCTGGCCTGGCCCGGATAAGTAATTACAACTTTGAAAAAGTCGCGGCATTTGACACCGGCATTTTGCTCGCTAGACTGAGCGTTATGTTTTTCCGTGCATAACGCGTAGCCGGACCATTCCAGTTTGAATTCCGGCTCGCGCCCTCCCTCCGATCAAGCACCTCAGCTAAAGAGACCCACCCATGAAGCGATTTTCTCCCTGCGCCGCGCTGCTGGCAGTTTGTACCCTGTTTCCGTTCGCGGCCAACGCGGCGAGTGTTACCCTTATCCCGACGGCCGGTTCATTTGTCTCCTCCGCAAACACAACCGCTAACTACGGCGGCGCCGGGGCCATCACGGTTTCAGCGGCGGGACTTCCCAATGGTGAATTCCGATCGCTTTTAAAGTTCGACTTGTCAACTGCCATGAGCAGCTTCGACTCGACCTACGGCGCCGGTCAGTGGACCGTCCAGTCGATCAGTTTGCAATTGACGGCAACCCCGCCGAATAACGCAGTCTTCAATAGCCCATCAGCGGCCGGCTCCCTGCTCATAAGCTGGATGCAAAACGACTCATGGACGGAAGGCACTGGCACACCCGGCTCACCCACCACTACGGGCATCACTTGGAGTACGCTCCCTTCATTGCTTTCGGGCAGTGACCAAACCCTAGGAACGTTAAGTTATAACGGCGCTACATCCGGAGCGTTCACTTCCTCGCTGTCGCTTGTTTCCGGGCTGGTCGGTGATACAACCGCTGGTCAGCTTGCCAGTATGTTATTGGTGGCGAACGACTCGACCGTCTCGGGCGTGTTCAACTCTCGGTCATTCGGCACCGCTTCGTCGCGGCCCATGCTCACCATCACCGCCGTTCCGGAACCTGGCTCGGCGGTGCTTTTGTTCATTGGCGGGTTGCTGACTGCCCGTTGCCTACGGCGTTCTCCAGAGAGCGAAAGAGGCCGATAACAATTTGCTTCGATTAGCGAGCGGCTTCGGAGAAGTCGGCGACGAGGCGGAGGAAGACTTCGCGCGTGACTTGGGCAGGGACGTTTTCGCGGATGCCGCCGGGTTGTTTTTGGAAGCGGCGGAGACTGATTTCACCGCCGCGGCGCACTAGCAGCTCGTAATAACGAGTGCCGTTGTCGTCGCGCTGCGGGGGATTGGAACGGAGTTGGACGACGCATTGGTCGGCGTCGACTTCGATCGGACTGATGGGCTCCAGCAAATAAGTGAGACGCTTAGAGAGTGTGTCGGCGACTTTTTTGAGTTGTTCGATGGGGACAGTGGCCAATGAATCGCTGATTAGCGTTAGATGGTCGAAGGCGAGAGCGAGTCCATCTAAGGCAACAATTTGTGCGGTTAGCCGCTGGCCGGCATCAGAGGCTTCCAGCGTATTGGGAGATTGGCCGGGTGCGCTCAGGTTGGCGAGCGCTGTTTCGGTTTGAAGTTTCAGATTCATTGGCGCCTCACACGTCGGCTGGAAGGAGAATCAAAGGTGTTGGGCTGAAGTTGTTATCGGCGAGGGGCAGCAGGATTTATTGCAAATAGCGGGCCAAAATTGGTCTCTGGTGGTCTAGTGGCTCGGCGGGGACCTCGCCCTTCCGGGGTTTGCCGATTTATTAGTTTCCGGATTGGCTGTTGGCGGTCACTTGGCGGTTTCGGTTTTGTGTTCGGCGCCGTCAAAGGAAAATGTGGTTTTTTTGCCGTCGACCAGGGTTTCGATGTGCACAGGGCGGGTCCAGAGGCGGTGGAGGTTGGCGAGGGTGTCGCGGGCGTAATTGATTTGCAGGTCGACGCCGTTGTGCTGATGTTCCAAGAACAACTCGCCGCGATTTTTGTAGTTACCATCGCGGACTTGAATAATGGGGCGGCCGACGTTGGTGAGGTTGTAGAGGAGCCGCTCTTTGATTTTGGGGAATTCGCGGCTTTCGATGTTGTAGGTGTCAGTATCTTCGTGATAGTTGAACGAAAACAGCTTGTACTGGCGGCAGAAATCGAGCGTGAGGAATTCGTCGATGAACATGATGTCGTTGTAAATGCGGCGGACATCGAAGATTTTTTGGCGGCCTAAGCCGGCGCCGGTATCCCATTTGCGGCGCTCGCGCATGTCATCGCATTCGTCGAAATCTTTGCCGAAGCGGCCTTTGTTCCAGCGATCTTCGATATCGCGCAAGAGTTCGATGCCGAGTTTATAGGGATTGAGGCGCGTGGGGCTGCTGGCCATGGTGCCGCTGTGATGATCGGCGTAATTGATGATGTCGGCGGGTTCCAGGCCTTGGCGCGTCATGATGGTGCTGTGCCAGTAGCTGGCCCAACCTTCGTTCATGATTTTGGTTTGCGCTTGCGGGGCGAAGTAATAGGCTTCCTCGCGGATGATGGAAAGGGTGTCAGCTTGCCACGGCTTGAGGGGCGCGTTGTCGAGGATGAATTTCATGACGTCACGAGCCGGACCCTGAGGACGCTTTTCTTCCAGTTCGCGCTCTTTGAGCAGCCGGCCGGCTTCGGCCAACAGAACTTCGGGCGGGTTCACGTATGATTCCAAATAGTGCTTGGCGGCGAAGCGACCGGCAACGGGGGCTGGTTCTTCTTCGTCTGCGCGGCGGAATTCGTATTTGGGTTTGTCTGGGCTGCGTTTGATGAAGGGGGAATGCAGATCGATG
>DASXPQ010000059.1:0-3014 GCA_036493575.1 Pirellulales bacterium | reverse complement strand
GTGGCCTGGGATGCCATTTTCACAGCCTATGCCCAGCGCGATGCCGGCGCCTTCAACCGCACCGTCGCCGATTACGCCGCCGCACTCGCCGCCGCGCCCCCCACGCAATTGCAAAAAGCAAATCCGGCATTCGAAGCTTGGTTCAATAACTTCGGTCCGTTCTCACTCTGCCAGTGGTTGTATTTCACGGCATTCTGCTTCGCCGTGCTGGCCTGGTTGGGCTGGAACGTGCCCCTCAACCGCACTGCATTTTGGTTAATTGCCGTGACGTTTCTCGTGCACACGCTCGGCCTGATATCTCGGATGTACATCTCCGGCCGCCCACCCATCACCAACCTATACGCCACGGCCATTTACATCGGTTGGGCCGCCGTCCTGGCCGGTTTAATTTTGGAGTCGGTCTACCGCCTCGGCTACGGCAACGTCCTCGCCTCGGTCGCCGGTTTCGCCTCGCTCCTGGTCGCCGACAAACTTACGCTGCTCCTGGAAACCTCCAGCGGCGGCGACACCATCGGCGTCATGCAAGCGGTGCTCGATACGCAGTTCTGGCTGGCCACGCATGTCACCTGCGTCGTCACCGGCTACGCAGCCACCTACGTCGCCGGCCTCTTGGGCGTCATCTACGTCGTCCGCGGCGTCTTCACGCCATCCTTCAACGCCACCGAGAAAAAAGATTTGGCCCGGATGATTTACGGCACCGTCTGCTTCGGCATGTTCTTCAGCTTCGTCGGCACAGTGCTCGGCGGTTTATGGGCCGACGATTCCTGGGGCCGCTTCTGGGGTTGGGATCCCAAAGAAAATGCCGCTCTCATCATCGTCCTCTGGAATGCCCTCGTCCTGCACGCCCGCTGGGATGGCATGGTGAAAGATCGTGGTCTCGCCGTCCTCGCCATCGGCGGAAACATCTTCGCCAGCTGGTCTCACTTCGGTGTCAACCAATTGGGCGTCGGTCTGCACTCTTACGGATTCACCGAAGGCGTCCTCGTAGCCCTCGGCCTATTCGTTGCCAGCCAACTTTTCTTCATCGGCATCGGCTTGCTGCCGCAGCGCTTTTGGCTCAGTCAGCGCAGAGAGCCGGCGACGGTTTAAAATACCCGGTCGCATGGCGATAGACCTCAGTGCAATCCCTTGCCCCCGCGCAGCCGCGCTTGCGGCACTGCCTGCGGATCCCCCGGCACAACATCCGGCACCGGCAACAAATGCAGCAGCCAGTCGGTCTGTCGCGTCGCCGGCACCTGCACTCGGCTATCAGGCACCAGCATCTTCACCAGCGCCACCACCGGCACCGGTCCACGATCGGAATCAGCCAACAACACCTGTTCGCCGTTGCGCAAGATTGTGCCTTCTCGTTTCCCGCCGCATCGGCCGTGCACGCTAAATCCACGCGCATCCAGCTCAAAATCTGCGGCCAACTCGTCGTAGGCGGTTACATTGCCGGTCATTTCATTCCCCACCAATCCGTTGGCTGACGAATTATTTCCACCACGAGTAAGCCCCAGCACCGCCGCTGCCGCCATCAACAGCGAAGAACCAACGCTCCCCTGGCCTGCGTGAATGCTCCCCTCCGCTTCTTCCAATCTCCCTGCATGCACCACGGCATGTTTAACCGTCAATTCCGCGGTCCCGCTTAGCTGATGCGGAAATTGCGAACTCACCGCCGAATGTAAATCAATGTTCGCCAATCGCCCGGCCACTTCCGCTTGCCAACTATCCGGTGTCTCCATCGCCTTGATGGTTCCTTGCACTGTGCAATGGGGTCCCCATCGGTTTTCTCGTTCCGCCAGCACTGCGATCAATGAAACCGGCAGCGGGGCGTTGGCCGCGCCAATCTGCACACTGTCTAGCGGCTCCCCCAATTGATTCGACCGCCGCCACTCAAAACGAATCGCCTGCGCGGCATCAGAATTGGCCAACCGCAAGCTTCCTGTTGCCGCGCATCCGTCCGACGTTGATCCCAGCTGCGCACTGCAATCCACAAACGTCTGCGCGCCGTCTGCCCAGCGAACCGTCAATTCATTCGCGACAAATCTCAAATCTGCCGCATGAGCGGTAACCGTTCGGCGCATCCGACTGCCAATAAATGTCTTCAATTGCTCCGCCGCCGCCACGTCAACTTCCGGCTGCGAGGCAAAAATCGTTTCACCGTGCTCGTCCGTGCTAATTTCCGCCAGCCGAACCGTCGCCACCGCTTTCCCAGTTTCCGGATCAGCCAGTTCCAAACCCTCCAGTAACGTGCAGCCCGGTCGCGGGTAAGCAATTTTCGCCACTTGCACCTTCAAACCCAGCGCCGCCTCCAACTGACCTCGCATGCTCGACAATTGCTCAGCGCTGCGGACCCACAGACACCAACAGATAACGACAATCGTCGGCAGCACAGCGCAAGCCAGAAAGGCTGCGCGGCAAATAAAACGTCGTGTTCGATCGTGAAGCGGAAACATCCATGTCTCCTAACAAGTACGACGTAGGCGGTACAACGTGTTCATCGAACGGCCTACCGCATACCGCCTACCGCTCCCTCGCCATTTTCAAAAACAAATCGTATCTGGCTTTCATTTCCACAACACTGTCGCCGCCAAACTTATCGACCAGCGCCGCCGCCACTTCAAATGCCACCACGTTTTCCACAATCACGCTGGCTGCCGAAACGGCGCACACATCACTCCGCTCGTAGGCTGCGCTCTCAGGCTGGTGCGTTTTCAAATTGACCGACTCCAGTGGCTTGCGCAAGGTACTAATCGGTTTTTTCGCCGCCCGCACCACCAAGGGCTGCCCATTGGTCATCCCTGCTTCCAGCCCGCCGGCATTATTCGTCGGCCGCACAAAACCAAGGCCCGGTGTGTTACGCTTCGTTTCATCAAATTGAATCGGATCATGCACGTTAGAACCGCGCCGCCGTGCCGCTTCAAATCCCAACCCAATCTCCACGCCTTTAATCGCCTGGATCGACATCACTGCCTGCGCCAATCTTCCGTCCAGCTTCCGATCCCACTGCGTATGGCTCCCCAACCCAAACG
>DASXPQ010000058.1:0-3271 GCA_036493575.1 Pirellulales bacterium | reverse complement strand
GCCCAAACAAAACCTGCAGATCGGGAAGCAGGCTTAAATACCACCAGAGCGCCACAAGTGCCGTAAGCACACGCACCAGAGAAAGCACGATGGCGTCACTTGGGATGAACCAAAAACGGGTCCACCCCGCGCCGAAGCGGCTCGTCAAGGTGCGTAAATAATTGCCCATAGGCATTAGGTTGGGCCGAAATCTAAAAGAGAATTACTTTGCGGGCGAAGTTGAATCCGATTTTTCTGGCGACAAAATGTCGTTAAATCCTTGGGGCAGCGGCGGGGGAACAGTTTTTTCCGCTGGAGGCATTTGATTTCTAGCGCGAGCTGACGACCGCGGCCCCGTAACCGGCGCCACATCTCGAGCGGCTTGGCCCTGGGTGTGCAATTCGCCCTGTCCCAGGCTGTTGAGGGTCACTGAGCCGGTATAAATGGTGGTAAACGTTCGGGGATTGTTGGGATCATGCTGGCCGGGATCGCTGGCAGCCGCATCTTCAATGTTCAGCGGCATGTGCCTACGGATCTGGATTTGCACTTCTTTCGCTCCAGTTTGCTGTAATAACCCCGCTCCGATTTTAGCTAACAAAAGGTTATCGGTTGATTCTTCATAGATCGGAATAGCAAGGCGGTTCGCGAGTGTCGCATACCGTTCGCGCTGCTCGCCATGAGAATCTTGTGGGGGAAATTGTCTTTGCTCCTTGTGGCCATCGGGAAAGATCAATTCCATGTCGACGAGATGGTCAGAATGATCCAAATCCGCGGTGTCCCCAGATGTCATCCGATAGTTGTGCGGGACATCTAGCCACAGAGCATACATGTATTGCGATAAAAGCGGTGTGCTCTTAATCGCGCCAATCAACCTTGAGGACGAGACTTCAAATACCGGATTGATGGCCAGCGCGAACGCCACCCCAAACAAATGGAATAGGAGCCACAAAGAGACAATGGCCCGAATGGTTTCGTTCGGCAACTTGCCGACGGGCGGCGAAGCGGCGTCAGAAACGGAAGATGACGGGGAGGAGCTCATCGCATCACTTCAGGAGGGTGTGCGGCGTGATCGCAGTCCGCCACGATGCAATGTGCATCGGCCGGTTCAACCGATCACCTCGAACCTGCGTTTTCTGCTTTGCACAGACCATACAAGCTGTAACCAGCATACAGGCAGCGTACTACTCATCGCCCTTACATTCAACACGCTGCCAAATCGAGAGCGGAAAAATGTAAGCGGGAGACGCTTGGCTGGTATGGCCGCGAATCGACTCAAGAACCACGGAGCCATTAAGTTGCGTCGTATGAAGCGGCGCCATCGTAGTCGACTTGCGATTCAACTTCCGCTTCGTGCAAAACGTCCGACAGTTCGCGCCGGCTGGCCCAATAAATGCCGACGCCGATCATGGCTATCAGCACGGTGATCAGGCGATAACCCAAAGATACCAACAAACCCGCGCTGGGATCGTGGGAGGCAGCGCCCGGCATGTGCTGGTAGAAAAAATTGATCAGCAATTCGAAGGTTCCCAGGCCATTCGGCGCCAGCGGCAAAGCGCCGGTGGCCATCCCCATCGGTACGATGACAAAATGTTCCGGCAGAGTAGGGGCGTGGCTCAGCAGACCGCGAGCAATCATCCAAAGGCTAATGGCAAACAGCGATTGAACCGCGAGGCTAAGAATCATTGCCCAAGGCAAAGCCCAGGGGTGCGAATAGTACATTCGAATTGCGCGGTTCAACTGTTCTACATATCGCCCTAGCCGCGGCAACTGGTGCAACCAACGTGCGACCGGTCCTTCGCTGAAGCCGGGCAGCCATCCGATCGCAAATAACACGGTGCATCCGCCGGTGCACCAAAACATCACTCGGCAGGCAAACCTCACATCGGCCGATGCATCGCGCCAAATGCCGGTTAGCAAACTGGCCGCCGTGGCAATCACAAAAACTGCATACAGACCAAGCAAACGATCGAACAGAACGCTGAGGGCGACCTCGGTTCTACGACCTGGCCGCTGGCGCGCTAAATACACCACTTTAAACAAATCGCCGCCGACGGCGCCCGGCGAAATAAAATTAAACAAATAGCCTAAAAAACCCAAGCGGAAGGCCTCACGCCAGGTTAATGGCACGTTGAGCGCGCGTACTAAATAATACCACCTCACCATGGTCAGCAAGACCGCCGCAAGACAAACGAGTGCAGCTAGCGCCAGAAAATTCCACTGCTTTGGCTCGTCACGCAAACGGGCAAAGCTATCGTCCCGGACGGCCTGGTAAACTAACGAGGCGATGATCGCCGCCGGAACACCCCAGCGCAATAAATTCCAAAGCAGTTTTTTCAAGGTTTAACGTCCTGTCGAGCCACTTGAATGGCACGGTTGACAATCCGCTGTGCCGTCCGTTACTGTTTGTTGTTTAACGGTATCTGCGTAGATTGTCTCGCACAACCGCTCCAGTCAATTAGCTGGGGGATTAGCTCAGTTGGGAGAGCGCTTGCATGGCATGCAAGAGGTCAGGGGTTCAAGTCCCCTATCCTCCACTTTTCAAAGTTTAACCGCTGAAAGAAGCGGTCGAAGGGCAGCAAGAGCATTTTTGGCGGTGGCCAGCATACCTGAGGCGGAATGGGTGTATCTAGCTGGCATTCGACAAAACAATTCCACGGCATGAGCTAAACTTGCAAGGCCAGTTTTTTCCTTGCAACCGATTTTGCGATGCCCATGTCCGATTCTGTCCAGCACTCCAGTTTTGCACGCCTTTCGCCTCTTGCCGCGCGCAGCGTGTTGGCAATTTTCGCGGCGGTGATTGTTTCGTTTGTAGCGATTAGCATTTCGCCCTTGGCTGGCGGCTTCGCGGGTCCGCGACCACCAGGTCCGGCCGATGTGAGCCTGTACTTGGCCGAGATTCAGCGCATCGCACATGGCGAAGGTTATTACGAGTCCGCCACTCATGAACTCCACGCCCGAGGATATCCGACCTTGAGCGTGTTCAATTGGCGCACACCGATGCCAATGTGGCTGCTCGGGAAGCTCCCTAATGAAGCCATGCGTCGTTTGCTGATTGGCGGGCTAGCGCTGTTGCTATTAGGAATAGCCTTAGCTGTGACCGTGAAAGAAGGGAGCGCGATTCGAGGCCTGGGATGCGGATTGCTGATGTCCGGCGCACTGTTGCCCGGTTGGCTGGAGCAAATCTATGTGATGACCGAAGTGTGGGCAGGCATCTTGATCTGCCTTTCCATTTGCGCGTATGGGCTTCGTCGTTCAGGATGGGGAGTAGTATTTGGTTTGGCGGCCATTGTCG
>DASXPQ010000057.1:0-3837 GCA_036493575.1 Pirellulales bacterium | reverse complement strand
TTTCGGTCTGAAATTGATTAGATGTTCCAGCGTTGTTGCTCGGAGAGGCGCTGTTGGGCTTTGTTTCTTGGCCGCGAATCATTTCCGAGTGAACGATCGACCTTGTGAAGAATAAACCATGCTAAGCGGCCCAGCAATCGTCCGTAAATGAATATCGCTGTGGCCCAGAGGGGGCCAGCGACCAGCGGCATTTGCAACGCTGAATAGTTGAATAGTGCCACGCTAACCAGGCCGCAGGCGAAACCCAACGCGCCTGAAATCAAATAGAACATGACCCAAGCGTGCCATGCGCGCCTCAGGCTGCGAAAGATTGGCCAGGAAACCGGCCAGAATAGTGAGTCGGCTTCCAGACCGGCCAGCAGCAGGATTGGAAACAGCAGGCCGAAGAGCGGAAAAAACGTGATATAAAAAACATCGCCCGCCAGTGCGCAAATTGCCGCGCCGCCCGCCGCCATGGTGCCGGCCAAAGTGGCCGTCCACACCGCGCGGATAAAAGCCAACAATCGCTCGCGGTGATCGGGATTGGGCCAGTCGCTAGCTTTGTCGATATTATGGGCGGCGTTGACCGCGATATCGATGAAGCAGCCGGTCAAATAGGAAAGGCTGAAGATTGATAAAATGCAAGCGGCTATTCCAAAAACTCCGCCTTGTAGCGCACCTGCCATGCTCATACTCAAAAACCCCATGACGCTCAGCACTGTACATTCCGCAGAAGCTGCCAGGCCGAGGGATGAGATAATCCATTGGGTTAGCGAATACAGCCGGAACGGAAACTGGAACACGTTATGGGTAAATGCCCAGTATAAGGACGCATTGCGCGGCGGTGGAACGACATCTTCGTGCTCGGTTTCGATTTGCACCGAGCCTCGTGCTATCGTGGAGGGAAGAATCGGCGGGGGCATGGGCGCGGATGCTGGAGCCAATTGAATGTCGTCGTGGTTGCGAGTCATCACATGCTGTACCCCGGACGGCGGCGGCAACTCGACGGGGTACAGCGAGATTTCTCCTTGAGGCAGTAGTGATCGTATTTCCGGCGACGGACTTAGAACGATTACCGTTCCACATTGGCGGCAGCGCGTGCCGGCAGGAACTGCGCCGCGTGGAAACTCACGTCGCCACTCGCACTTTGGGCAGGCAAGCCAAACGGTAGTAGGCACCGCTTCAGTCATGCTTCTTGGATTCCGGGGAGGACGATTGGCGGGCCTTAAAGGAAGTTTTCCACTGCTCGATTTGGTGGGCAAGTTCATCCATGCCGCTGGAACGGGCCACTGCCAAAGCTTTTTCGGCCATGGCAAAAGCTTCGGCGGGCCGGTCGGTCTGGGAGTAGATGATGGTCAAGTCGTGATAGGCTGCAAACATATCGGGCTTAAGACGGATGGCCTCTTGGAACTGCGCAATCGCATCGGCAAGCTGGTGGCGTTTGGTGTAGGCGCTTCCTAGATTGTAATGTGCGTCGTAAGAGTCGGGGTTGAGGCGAAGGGCCTCTGATAATTGGCCGATGGCTGCATCGACTTCGCCGGTATCGAGGAGGTTTTGGCCGAGATTGCCGTGTAGCAACCATGAATCGGGATTTTTCTCCAGCGCCGATTGGTAAATGGCTTTAGCATTTCGATACTGGGCACTTTGCTGCCAAGTTAAAGCGACGAACACTGCCACCACACTTGCGGCGACCGCGAGCGGCAAGACGCGCATCAGCCCGTCGGTTTTTTGCAACCAGAGCCACCAGGCGGCAGCCAGGAGTGCCAGGATGCTAATTATCGCAATGTGTTGGTAGTGGTCGGCCACTAAGGAGAACTTCATAAATCCGACGTCGGTGAAGCCCATGACCGGGAATAATGCGATGCAATAGACAAACCACGCTAGTAGCAGCGATCGGCCTTTTGATGTTTGACGCTGCCACCATAGCAGCAGGCTGAATGCGACTGCTGCCAGCAACGGCAACCACCAAATAGCTCGATCCGTTTGGATATGCCAACGCGGATAAATGAATGCCAAATCGAACGGCCAGAGCGCCTTGAACAAATAAAACCAAACCACGGCGCCGGCGCCGAGCATTCGCTCGGTAAAGTTGGCGTCACGAATCGATTCGGTGAAATTCATTGATTGAAACCAGACATTGATGGCGGTCACCACTGCGGCGACGACAAGAAACGGCGCGATCCGGAAAAAATCAACCTTGGTAATATTGCGTCGCCACCAAATAAGACCAAGCAGAATTGCCGGCAGAATGACTACGGATCCTTTGCTAAGACAAGCCAGGACGAAGGTTAACAGGCTGAGCCAAAACCAAGGGACGAATCGAGACTGGGCTGACTGTGCCGATCTTTTAAACTGAGTAGCACGGCGTGTCAAAGACGGATCAAACGTGAGGTACCAGAAAATCGACAATAAAAAGAATAGCAGCGCCAGAGTGTTTTTTCGCTGGGAAATCCAAGCGACCGATTCGACGTTGACTGGGTGCACAGCGAACAATAATGCGGCGATGAATCCGCCGGGAATCGACAGACGATTCAAGATGGCCCAAATTAAAAGTGCTGCACTGATATGCAAAGCGAGGTTAACCAGATGATATCCGGTCGGATTGTTGCCCCAAACCCGCCACTCGAGCCAGAAAGTTGAGTATGTTAAAGGCCAGTAGTCCTCGGCTTGCGTGGTGAACCAGATGCGATATAACCCATCGGGCGCATGCACCAGCGCGTTTTCGGTCAACAAAGCATCGTCATCAAGAATGAAACCGCCGTGCCACGAAGGCAGGTAGGCGATGGTCGTGACGACCACAATGAAGGCAATTCCGGCAAGTACACTAAGATGCGACGAGAACCAGGAATCTGGAGTTGGTTGGCCGCCGCGTTTTGGAGAAGCTTTTTTGGACTTGGCCATGTCCTTGAATCTACCGTTTTTGCGGTCGTGAGGCTCTGAATATTTTTCCCGGACGCCGGAGCAAAACGCAAGTGGCTGGGAAGCAAGCTCATAGCTGCGAGGCGATAAGTCGATCACCGTTTGAAGAAGAGTTATGAAATACGATCGAATTACTCGACGAAAGTTCCTGTCTGATTCCGGCATTGTCACCGGAATAACCGCCGCCAGCTTATTTGCTCAGAGGACTGTCGGGGACGAACCGGGCGGCATCCATGCTGACACTTCTGAAAAGTCGATGGGCACGGGCAAGACTGTGGCGCTGGTGTCCGATCCGGCCGATGCGGTCGCTGCCGCTGTTAGTTCGCAGTGGGCGCTAAGCCAATTGCACAATGCTTTAACTAACAGCGGAGTCGTTGTGCGACATTGTAGCCGCATCGGCGAGGTTGGTGTGGGTGAATTTTGCATCGTGGCCGCGGGTGCGCAGTTGGAATGGATCAAAGACATCCTTCAGCAGGCGAAAATGTCACTGCCGGCGAGCCCTGAAACATTAGCGCTGGCCTCAGCGGGAATTGGCGAGCGAACCGCGCTGTTTGCGATCGGCACGAATGCGCGCGGCTTGATGTACGCGTTGCTGGAAGTCGCCGACCGGATTACGCATTCCGATCCGCCGCTGGCGGCTATCGAAGTCCAAAAGCCCTTGATCGAGCAACCCGCCAATTCAATTCGCAGCATCGCGCGGCTATTCACCAGCGATGTGGAGGATTTGTCGTGGTTTCGCGATCCGTCGTTTTGGACCGAATATCTCTCCATGCTGGCGGCTGAGCGATTCAACCGTTTCAACCTGACTCTGGGGCTGGGTTACGATTTTACTCGGCAGATACGGGATTGCTATTTCCATTTTGCGTACCCGTTTTTCCTTTCCGTGCCGGGTTATGACGTGCAAGCTGTGGGATTGCCGGATGCGGAGCGCGATAAAAA
>DASXPQ010000056.1:0-11444 GCA_036493575.1 Pirellulales bacterium | reverse complement strand
TCACAGCGGCGGGCTATGGTATTACCCGGTTGTGATGTTAGTCGGATTTTTTCCGTGGTCGATTTTTGCCATTCCTACCACTCTTGACTTAGTGCGACGATGCCGTGGAGCTGAGCCCTGGCAGCGTGGAGGCAAGTTTTTGGCCTCATGGATTGTGGTTTATATAGCGTTTTTCTCTGCGGCAGCTACCAAGTTGCCAAATTATGTTTTGCCGGCGTACCCGGCGTTGGCACTGGCAACCGCCTGTTTGATCGACCGTTGGCTGACGCAGCCAGCCACTGTGCACCGGTGGTGGCCGCGGCTGTCGTTCGGATCGCTGGCGCTGGTGGGTTGTATTACGGCGATCTCAATGCCATTCATTGCCAAGGGAACCATTCATGGTTGGCCAGTGATGGAGAAGCTTGGAGTTTCTGCCGAATTGGCGGACGATCTCATGATAGTAACCTGGTTGGGAGTTGCGCTTGCGGTCGGTGGCGTGGCTGCACTTGTGTTTAGCGAGGTCCGAAAGCAAGGTCCTGCCATGTTGGGGCTTGGTATTACTGCGGTGGTGTTTTGCTTAGGTCTGTTTGCCGTTATTGCCGTGAGAATCGATCGACATCAGCCTAGCCCAACGATTGCTGAAATCATTCGTCAACATTCCGACGGCGCGCCGCAAGTGGCGCAATTCGGATACTTCCGACCGAGTTTGGTGTATTACACCGATTCGCGAGTTGAAGCCTGTAAGACCCCCCAGCAATTGGCTGAGTTTCTGCAGCAGTCAGCCGATGCATTTGCGGTGACCACCAACGAGCAGTATGGGAAGTTGGCGGCGCAATTGCCGGCAGACATTGTGGTGGTTGCCAAGTGCGCCGAGTTTCCGCGCCAAGGAACGGTCGTGATTTTGGGACGAAATGCGGCGGTGGCGGTGCGCGACAAGGGCCGCACTGAGTGACGCCGCCGACCCTTCGGCCCAGCGTTCACGCGGCCCGCCGCGGAGCAGCGGGAGCCATATCAGGTCGATTTGCCTCGAATGGCGGTGACGCGGGCCGAGAATAGCGCCACCAGATGGCACTCAATTCGCGCGCCGCTTTTACGAAATCGCCTCGCTTCAGTTTAGAACCAGCCACATCTTCCCATTGTTCGAGCGGAAACTCGAAAATATTTTCTCCGATCGCCGGTTGTGAAGTTTGCCGTCGTATGCGAATCAGCCGGGCCAGCAATTCGACGTCGAAAATCCAGCGCGAGTCGAACGGTTGCGAAAAAGCTGCCACTATTTCAGGGGAAGGTCGAAACATCTTTGCGCCGCATTGTGTGTCATGGAACCGTATGCCAAGTACCCTTGATGCCGCGCGAGCGAATGCCTTGCCGAGGAGGCGACGAAGCGGCTGACGTCGAATCGTATGGCCCAATAATTGGAGCCGCACGCCTAGGACGATTGCGATTTCTGGCCGACGATCCAGTGCAGCGATGAAATTTGGAATGGCTTCCAGGGGAGTCGCTAAGTCGGCATCCCAAAAGCCGATGTAGTCTGGTCGCTTAACGGCTGCATGTAGAATCCCCTGACGTACAGCCTCCGCCTTACCGGAGTTATGTGCAAGGTTCAAGACTGCAAAACGGGTGGAAGTTACCGCAGCAAGTTGATGTAACAACGCCAATGTGTCGTCGCTGCTGCCGTCGTTAACCAACAGGAAACTAATGTCATTATGGCTGGCAGCAAAGTGACGAAACTTCGCCGTTTTCAAGCGGTGAGCTTCATTGTGGCAGGGAACGACGATGATGGTGTTTGACACGTGACATTCCTTGTCGTAATGAATTCCTTTGATGCCGCTGGACGAACTTGCAACTTTCTACGAAGCGATCATTGTCGTTTCAACGGCCACCAATAAGGTCTTGTGGCCGATTTTTCGTCTGATTTGGGCTGCGGCGGATTTCCTGCCGGGGATGGTTGATTGGCCAGCGTAGCCTGCAACGGCACGTAGGCAGATAAGAACCGTGGCCAATAACCTTGCAATTCGTGCAAACAATCTGCCAGTTGGTCGTGTTGAAGTTGAAAATCGGCCAAAGCGACAATTTTGCCAAGGTGATCGATCTCCGGATCGCTAAACGCCAGGTCGAAGATTTGCACATCGTCAATCCAAACGCAGCCAGGAGCCATGAGATCGAAGCGGATTTGAAGTTTGTCCACTCCGGACGGCGGCACGTCGTCGAGCTGTAACTGGAAGTGTGACCATTGCCCGCCGATGGGGTTGGTCCCTTGTCCGACCTGCGCCGGACGGTAGTAAGCTCGGTCCTCATAGAGATATTCAACGGCGAGTCGCAAAATAGGTTGCTGTTGTGGATTTTCCGTGCGCAACCATACCGAAACACTCATGCGTCCGGTGGTGGGCGCGGGAATTGGATCGCTACGCAAAGATACTGCAGGACCTTTACTTTCCAGCCGTACAGCTTGTTTGCCAATTGGTTTGGGATTTACTGGAGTGCCTTCTGCATCCAAAGTGAGGCTGCCACCGGCCGGATTTAACATCGACCAGCCGGGGATTTGTCCGGCCTTGGCAGGCAACTCAAAGCTGGGATTGGCTAAAATTTGCAGTGGCGAAAGGTTAGCCAACATGGCTTTCCGTTGCAATAAATCGTGAACCCGGCTGTCGAGCCAAGGCTTAATTTTATTCTCGTCCAATGTAATTTGGGCCTGGTTGATATGTGCGTCCGGCGCCAGAAAGCGCACAGCGATCAGATCAAAAGGCTCCATTGGGATGGTCCAGCTGTTGCCGGTGATGGCCGGCAATCGGCGCCTACCACTTAGCTCTTCAATACGGCATCCTGGAGGCACATCCACGCCGAGCTGAAGCGTTAGCGGCCACTCTGAATCGTTCACCATATATGCGAACGTGCTTCTATCGCGAGCAAGCGTGCGAATGGTAACCGGCGCCGGGACCTGTTTATGGGTTTCAAATTCGCCGACGGGTAGGCGACGATAGGCCGCCACCAAATCGATTAGCGAATCTTCTTGTCCCAGCGGCAACAGCCAACCGCCATCGAAAATAAAATCCGGATCGGAGACTGCTAGGGTATGCACAAATCTTTGGCGATTACGGTGATCGGAAGGAGAAAATTCAGCATTGATCTCTGCAATGCAAGTTTTTTCTTTGCCGAACGGACTTTTGGCTTCGAACGAAGGTAATCGAACTGGTTTGACCTCGTTGACGAACAGCGCCCCTGAGGACTTCATGCCCTGGAACTGCTTGTCTAGTTCCGCGGCGCGGTTCAGCTCTAGATTAGTGCCTTGCGTGGCTAACGGTCCGGTGGGCGATGAATATATCGGACGCAAAAACACTAGGCCGCGCTGGTCACGCAATAGATCGGTTTGAATTCCTAAGCTCAGCAGAACCTGATCGATATGAGCATTCGTCGGCAGAGCAGGCCTGAGCTGACGTTGAGCTTCGGGCGAACCAAACAAATTGGTTGTTGTTAAGTAGAACACTGCATCGGGACGGGTGGATGTCAGCTCCTTTTGCAGGCGACGATAAAATTCGGCCAATACGCCAGCACGCCATTTTAGCCAGGCATCGCGCTGCGGCTTGACGTTGTTGCCGCCTTCCGACGGCGCGAAGAATTCCGCCCGTTGGCTGAATCGAGTAACACCGGTTCCCGGCACTTGAATGTGGGTATCGTGCTGGAACCGGCTAATGGTGTCGTCGTCGAGTCCCCACAAGTCGCCGGGCAGCTGGGTGTAGCTGTCGGCGGAAAGATCAATCGCAAGCCCGGCGAAAGAAGGATGCTGATTGTACCGTTGGACAAGTTCATGAACTGCCGCGATGATTGCCTGTTGAACATGTTCATTCAAAGGATTGTAGTACGGGGCTAGTCCGTGCCGTGCAGGAAATTTTTCCACATAGGTTCCTCCATCGGAACCGATCAATTGGATTCCCGTCGCTTGCGCGCCGCCCTGTCTCAATTGCTGTTCCAATTCGGGCAAAGGAGCTGCGAACTGCAGGGTTGGAATTAACTTTAAGGCATCACGGTCGAAAAGGCGCAGCATGAGCTCGAGGACATCTTTTCGAACGGGATCTTGCGCCGATTCAAATAGCGAACCATTATCGTAACGTGATGTCGGTTCGACCAAAGTGCTGGGATAGATTGTGCTACCATCGGCCATCACCGTTAGTAGTTGGCCGCCGAAGCCAACGTAATTGAGATATTCGATTAGCCGTTGCGTCCCATCGTAAAAGGTTTGCCAGTCGTTCAGGCTGCGTCCGCTGAGTAGATCGAGTACCTGCGGGGCTCCGAAGTTTTCTGGTACCAATGGTCGGCTTTGGAAGCCGCCAAGCAGGCGTTCTGGCGGTGCTCCTCCAACGAACGGAGCGTGCGGCAATTTGCTTGGCCCGGCCAACACGCGGATTTTTCCAAACACGGCCGGCGCGTCGTCGCGGCGATTTGTCAGCAGCACGATTGGGTTTTTTGTGCGTGGCCAAAAAATAATTCTGTGGCGCGACCATTTTGCGGTGGACGGCAAAGATTCTTCGACAACGTTTACACCTGAATCCAATCCAATCGGCAAGACAGCGCCCGCTGCATTGGGCTCGACAACGCTGATCCCCAAGGTTTGCGGTAAATCGCTAGGATAGTCGATTTCCAGGATATGCGGAGTTGCCGGCCTGTTGATTGTTAGCGGGTACGCCTGCCAATGGATTTCACCGCCGGTTCCATTGGGCGGCAATTGCACCGCCGTGCCTAAAGCTTGCTGCCATGGCTGCAACGGCACATTGCCAAAATTGCCTTGACCAAGATTTGGCAGGAAAGAGGATGCGACAAAACGTTCGTACCAACGCGGGTTGGCCGGGTCGATTTCCATGACCGGAGTCCACGCACCATTTGCATCGGAGAGCGGCGCAGGCGGCGAATCTTTCACCACGACGAATTGCAGGTGCCGCTCGGCGATGAGTTTAGGCTTTGTCCAGCGCAGGGCTGGGGGCTCAAACGCTTCGATTA
Source organism: Pirellulales bacterium (assembly GCA_036493575.1). Lineage (GTDB taxonomy): Bacteria > Planctomycetota > Planctomycetia > Pirellulales > JADZDJ01 > DATJYL01. The sequence continues at coordinate 6,476 of DASXPQ010000056.1, read as the reverse complement.
CGACATCGTACACGCCGTCGTTAGGTGGAACTTTAAACTCATAATGGGCGCTAGCGGGTAGGCTCTCTTCCGCTGTTGTTTTGATGGTCTGCTCTTGGGCGCTCAATTCGGTGCCGCCGCCAGCAGGTAATAATCGCGCCCGCAACTGGACCGTTGTTCCTGTTGCCACGGGTAAAAATCGCGGCTCAACGTCCAGACGAAGAGTTTCTCCTGGTGCGAAAACCATGTGATCTTGCGGCAATACCACACGCAGCATGTCGCCGGGTGCACGACGGACGACAAGCCGATTGCCGGATCGATCGAGGTCCGTCACCAGCTGAGTCTTAGCAATTAAATCCGCCAAAGTTGTTTCGCTGACTGCGGGATTTGCGGTAGAGTCCTGCGAATCGCGCATTTCCACTTTTAGTGCGGCGGTAAGCGGTGCTGTTATCGAAATATCCATACCGTCATACATGCGCCGGCTTCGTTCGTGGATTTCAATTCGACTTCCGTCGGACCAAGTCGAGCCAGGCTCGTCAGCTTCCACGCCCAGGGACCGAACGACCGTCAATGAGCCATGGTCGATAGTAATGGCTCCTTGCCACTGTCGAGGCCGGTCCGCACTACGGCCCCACTCGATACGTATGTGTACGGTTGGATCTGCAGCAGCGGCCGCTGTCGAATAACCAAATGCGATGATTGCCGTAGCCCAGCATAGCCAGCGCCTCAACATCACGATTGGCGCGCAGCCCGAGCGGTCTGCGAAAGCAGGAAATTGGCGCCGCGCAAGAGCGCAAGCGATGTTCGGACTTCCCTGTCCGACCATGAAAGGCTCAGTCTGGTCGTAATCGGTGTGGTAAAAATTCCGAAATTTGGATTCCGGAAAAAGGTCGCGGATTATAGGCCGCGACTGCGCCCAAACCCATACCGGATTAGTACTTTGCGTCGAAGTATCGCCCTATTAGTTCGTTCAAGACGAAAACGAAAAAAGTGATGAACAGGCCTGCTTAGAATTCAGTAAGCTAGAGAACCGCGGCGGTCTGGAGGAACACGCAGCTAGTCTAAACTGAAGAATAATTCGTCGGGCAGTTTTGCTAGCACCGATTGCTGGCCCGTAATGCAGGCTTGGGTAAAGTCAATCGCGGCTGCGCGCATTTTCTCAACCACGTCAGGGCACCGATCCGAAACATCGTTGACCTCAAACCAATCATCTGGCTTGACGAATAGTTCGGCGCGCTCGAGGTGGTTACCGGCGCTGTGTCTGGCGGTGTCATCTTCTCGCAAATCTACGTGATGATTCGATAGACGTAACGACCAGGCTGGGGTGGTAAACAACCGCTGATCCAATGCGATGCTGCATGCCCGATCGAAACCGACTACTTGCTCATCGCGAACTAATGGCAGAAATGAATGACCGCGGCCTACCGGGATAAGCCGTTCAAGTGAGAGTCCAGATTTTTCAACCGAGTTCCAAACGCGATTCAAACCGCAAGAATCGAGAATGGTGGCGGACCAATCGGCCGGCTGGACGAGACGCTGTGAGCGACCGAAAATCGCACCACCCGTTGGGCAACGGATCATCAATGGCACATGAACTAATTCCGCATATAGCTCTTCCTCATTTGGTCCTACGCGCCGATGCTCGCCTAAGGGAAGACCACGCGTTGAAAATAAGAATAACCACGTATTGTCGCGGCTGGTTCCTCCGTCGATTGTCTTCAACAGCGAATCAATCAACTCATCAATCAGCGATAATTGGCCGGCGTAAGCATGCGTGTAAGTAAGCAGTTCGTCAGGATCGAAACCCTCGGGCAAGATACGCTCGGGCACATCGGCCGAATCGCTCGGCGTCGGATCGTCTTCATCTGCAAATTGGCGTCGAAATTCCAGCGGGGCATCCCAAATGCGCCCTAGCGTGGCGGTGTGAAGCCACAGGAAAAAGGGCGAGCCAGCGGTTTCAATATATTGTTCTGCGGCTGCAAAGTATTTTGCCGCCTGTGTTTCTTCTATTTGCTGGGCCGACTTCAGTGCATCGGCTTCGGGCGCATCCAATTCAACATGGCGGGTATCAACCAGCACTCGCTGTAGAAATGCATCGGCCAGGGGGTGGTTGGCAACAAGTCGCTCATCGGTGAGCAATGCAGTATGCCAACCGCTGCGGGAGAAAATGGCAGGCAAAGACTCTTGTTGCTGGGCAAGGGCTGCCGGGCATACGGCATGTGAGCCCAACCACAATGATCGGTACAATATTTCCAAGTCGGGGGAATCGATGATTGCCCTGTGGAAAACGAACGACTGTGCCGCGAGTCGGTCGAGCGCTGGCGTACTCGTCCAGGTGTTTCCATAAGCGCCTAAGTACCCGGCTTGTAACCGATCAATCGCCAGGCAAATCACGTTCGGCTGCTGCATGCGACGGCACCGCTTAGAGATCGCGTATTCGGATTTTTTGGGTCAGGCAAATTGGCGGTTGGATGCGGAAATTGGCGGTTCAGGACACTCAGAATCGACAAAATAAACACACCCTCTGAATAAATGATTACGTAAATATTCTCGCAGAGGTATTCAATCATGCGAAGACCCAGATCAAAATAAAAGGAGAGGTGTTTGCAGGTTATCTTTCAGCGGTGTCAACATGTCGTGTGGATACAACACTTGGTGGGCATTAGGGATGGCGGTGATGCTATTTACGAGCGTCGTTTCTGCCCATGAATCCGCGCCGAATAGTCCCGGGGCCCAATCGTTGACAAGCCCACCAGCGGCTCTGGAAGCAGGTGATGGATCAGCAAGCAATAATGCCACGGAACATTCTGCGCATGATGCCACGAAAAAATCTCCAGACCAACGACACAGACCGCCAATCCTCGTCGAAAAGAAAACATCGTTTATCATCAGCCCGCTGCGAGCCGATGGGTTTCCTGACTATTTTGCCGCACTGAACGATCACTGCCGCGGCGCGTCGAACTCCGAAAATAATGCGGCCAATCTCCTAATACAAGCATTTGGACCTGAAACGGTTCCGGCTGGACTCCGCGATGAGTATTTCAAATTGCTGGGCATCAAGGCACTACCTGCGGTAGGCAAGTATTTTGTCCGCTCACAGGCGATGGCGGAGCGCTGGATCAAAGGCGCTGCGGAAATGCGCGAAGACGAGGAAAACTCGCTTCAGGAACAGTTTGCGACGGCAACAGAACAACCGTGGTCCGCGGCTGAGTATCCGATGGTCGCGGAATGGTTGTTGATTAACGACGAGCCATTGCGATTAATTGTAGACGCCTCTCACCGGCCGTATTTCTACGAGCCCATACTGTCGCCGAGCCCCGATCTGCCGGCCCTATATTCCGTTGTGTTGCCGTTAGAGGAACCGTTGGGAGAAATTGCGCTTGCGCTGGAAGCGAGAGCAATGTTAAGGGCCGACTCGGGCGATGTTGAGAGTGCGTGGTCTGATTTGCTTGCCTGTCAGCGATGTTTACGTTTGATGGCCGGCATGCCAGTGGGCCAATACGCCGTCGAGACTCGCACGGCCGAAATCGCGCTTTCGCAAACGGAGGTGAAGCTGTTGCATTATTGCCGTCCTGACGCCAATCAGATCGAGCGGATGCGGTCCGATTTGGCGGCATTGCCGCCGCTGCCCGGTTTGGCGAATCGCATTGATTTGGGTGACCGATTCCGCTTTTTGGACGCCGTTTGTGCGCTCGACCGTCAGGGACCGGCCGTTCTGCAAAAACTATTTGGTGAGACCTCTCTAACGACGGAGGAGGGCCCCTTGCAGAAGGCCGTGTCGGATGCATTGTTCGATTGGAATGAACCGCTGCGGATGGGCAATGAATGGTTCGATCGTGAAGTGGCGGTATATCGAATGACCGACCACAAGAAACGGGATGAAGCACTCGAACAACTTCACTTCGATATTGAACAAATGACGGCCGACACAGCCAACGCTGGGGTTTTCGCTTTCACTTGGTTCGCAAAGAAAGCCGGCAAGCCTGCCGTTGGCAAGGTGGTCGGCGCCAGCCTGCTTCAGCTCTTCGATAACGAAGTGCCTGGAATTCTGAATGTTGCGGACCAACTTGAATTGCGTTTGGCCTTCAGTCAGGCTGGAATGGCATTGGCCGCGTATCGCGCCGAGCACGGAGAATATCCAGAACGATTGGACGATCTGGTTCCCAAGTACTTGGCAGGGCCGCCGCGCGATTTGTACGGCGATCAGGCGGCTCTGCATTATCGCCGTGAATCAAGCGGGTACTTACTTTACAGCGTGGGACCAAATGGCCGCGACGAACAAGGAGGCACTTCTGACAACTTTCTGGACTCGGACGATATTTCGCTGTTCATTTCCGATGCTCCCGCGAAGGCTGACTCGAAATAAGTAGCTGTTTAGGGAAGATTCACGCCAAGGTCCGATAGCGATTTGTGGACCTAGACGCCTTGCACGGGGCTAGTGGAATCGCCAAAGCGGGCGATATCTTGGACGCCCATCCGATTCAACATGCCAAGAAATAAATTGCATGCAGGAACGGAATTGAACTTCACATAACGGCCCGGCGACAATGTGCCGCCGCCATCACCGGCCAACACGACAGGCAAATTTACATGGGTGTGCCGGTTGCCGTCAGAATTGCCGCAACCGTAGACAATCATCGAATTATGCAAGAGCGAGTGGCCATCAACGTCTGGCGTTTTATCAAGTTTGTCCAAAAACCAGGCGAATTGCTTCACGTACCACTGGTCTATTTCGCCGATTTTCGACAACATTTCTTCATTGCCGTGGTGATGCGACAAATCGTGATGACCGGTCGAAATGTTGAGTTCGGGGAACGGGCGATTGCTGCCATCGTGGGCTAATAGCATCGTACCGATTCGAGTGGAATCGGTTTGAAAGGCCAAGACCAGCATACTGTACATTAAATGCAGATGCTCTTCGTAACTGGCCGGAATACTGGCGGGAGTGTCGACTACAGGATCGGGCGGCCGGCCGAACTGTTCGGCTCGCTCGATGCGCTGTTCAATATCTCGGACGCTAGTTAAATAATCGTCGAGCTTTTGTTGATCGCGTCCGTTCAGGCTCCGTTGCAATGAACGAGCATCGTCCAGCACAAAATCGAGAATGGATCGCTGTTGCTGTTGTCGGCGTTGGTAGTTTTCTTGACGCTGTCCGCGAGGCCCGGCACCAAACAGCCTTTCAAACACTAATCGGGGATTGGCTTCGGGCGCCATCGGCGTGGTGGGAGAACGCCAAGCCAAATTGTATTGATAGGCGCAGGAGTAACCGGAATCGCAGTTACCGGACTTGCGAGCCGGCTCACACGACAATTCCAAGGACGGAAACCGCGTAAGGTGACCGACGTGTTCGGCGGCAACTTGATCAACCGACACGCCGGCATGGATATCTGCACCGGCGGTCTTTTTCACGCGTACTCCGGTCAAAAATGTGCCATTTGCTCGGGCGTGGTCGCCGGCGCCATCTGGACCCGGCGTGGCGTTGACATGATCAAGTCCGCCAAGCACTTGTACGTGCTCGCGCAATTTTTCCAGTGACTGCATTGTGCGGCCGAATTGAAAATCGGACGCGCCGGATTCTAGGTCAGTGCGACCGAATTCGATGTCATTTTCCGTTACCTTTGGCCACCAATAATCTTGCCGTGCGCCGTTTGGGAAATATACGAAGGCCATTCGCAGCGGTGCGCCGGTGGCCGTGGTTGCCAGCGGACTAGCGGCAGCATTGGAAGCAGTTTCAGCAGCACGCAAACTGCGAGGTATCCATGATTCAAAAACTGGCAATGCCACGCAAACGCCCAACCCTTGCAGAAAATGGCGTCGGCTCACATTGGGGCGATCGGGAGCGAAGGCACGGTGTAAGCGTTTGGAATTATCGTGTTTCATATCGCGTGCCCTACCGTGCGGTTCCAGCATTTTGTGCCGGCAAATCGGCAGTCGCCAGAGAGGGATTTCGCCGCTTCTGGAATTGTGCCGACTCAACGATCCCCGTCAAGAGAGCCGAAAAACGGCCATTTTCCCGCTCCAGCCGATCGACGATTTGGTCGACCGTCTCCACATCATCATATGTTAAACCCCGACCCAGTGCATAGGTAAACAGTTTTTCGGTCAAACAACGATAAAAGTCCTGGCGATACTTGGTGAGCAAAATGTGCTTGAGCTCCTGGATATTCTGGAAAGCTTCGCCGGTTTGGAGCTGCCCTGTAGTATCAATCGGCTGGCTTCGCTCCTTTTCTCGCCATCTTCCTAGGGCGTTAAAGTTTTCCAAGCCTAAACCCAATGGGTCCATCCGAGCATGACAGGAGCTGCACAGCGGCTGGCTTCGATGTAGTTCCAGAACCTCCCGCATGGTGGGCTGACGGTCCTTAAACTCCTTCTCTGAATCTTCCAGTATCGGCACATTTCCGGGCGGCGGCGGTGGCGGCGATCCCAGAATATTATCCAAGACGAACAAACCTCGCTTAACTGGAGAAGTACGGTCTGGATTAGAGGTCACAATCAGA
>DASXPQ010000055.1:0-3366 GCA_036493575.1 Pirellulales bacterium | reverse complement strand
TGCCTCTTCCAAGCTCTCCCCATGCACAAACCGCATGGCGTAATACGGCCGGCCGTCGCTGTATCGGCCCATGCCATACACAGGCACAATCCCCGGATGCTCCAGCGAACCAGTGATTTCCCCTTCGAGTAAAAATCTTTCCTGGCTGTTGCGATTGCCTGCGTACTGCGGCTTGATTTCCTTCAGCGCCACCTCACGGTGCAGCTCCTCATCCAGCGCAATGTAAACCTTCCCCAGCCCCCCTTCGCGCCACGATTGCAGATGCCGAAACCGCGTGCCTGAAGCCGCCGTTTGAGATGCGCCGCCAACTTGTGCTTGTCCCGCCACCGATCCCGTCGTGGCAGCACGCGGCGCAGCCGACTGCGCCAGTTCAGCGCTATTGATCGGTAAGGTCCTCTCCGGCGTCGGCTGATTTCCAGCTTCCCCGCCGGGGTCCGCCTGAGTCGGCGCCAAACGAGATTCATCTCCAGCTTCGCCGCGCGCCAAATGCACCGTGCCGGTCTGTGGCACGCGTTTACTCGGATCGTTGCCAGATTGCTCAGACATGCGTGGAACCTCTCCGCCAAATCATAGCGGCAAATGCTCCCACGACCGATACCGATGCTAGTAAAACCACCGGTTAAATTGCACCAACACCTCAGCGTCGAATTGTTTGTCGGCGCGAGAAGTACGCAAAGGCGCCACGCCGGCCACCGTCAAGCCTGACGAAGAACCTAGCTGGAAAAAAAATCCGGCGGTCAAATTCAGGGCATTGATCGTATTGCTTTCCGGCTCGATAAACGGCTGTATTCCCATCGCGTCGTCCAATGCCTTGGTGTAATGCAATTCGAGAATCGGCGCCATTCCCGTCAAATACTCGCCCCCTCCGGTGCCCAATCGATTATTGAACAACCAATACCCGACCGAGCAATCCACATACATCAGCGTCGGATCTCGCAGCGTCCCCTCCGGCGTCCCGTCAACGGTCACGCGGTCCCCCGTGGTATCAAAATCGAACTGTAAATAGGTGATCGAAAACCAGCGCTCATTCGGCGTCAGCAGCAAGCCTACAAACGGCGCAACATGCACTGCATCGTCAAATACTCGAATCTGTTCCGTTAGTGCATTCAGGCCCGCATTGGGCGAAGTCGGCAAGCCCACGCCTAAGCCAGCCGACATTGCCCATTGGTCGTTCTGAAACAGCAAAATCTTCGGCGTAATCGCCATCGTCCCGAACAACGTGCCCTGGTTGTCGGGCGTCGTCGCCGTGGTGGATTGTATGGCACTCACGCCACTATCAAACGGCAGCTTGATCTCGACCGACCCCAGGCCGTTCAAAAATGTTTTCTCCACGCCCACCGTATAACGATTCAATGAAATGTCAGTTCCATTCGCCGTAACCAGCGCATTTTCGAAATGGTTGTAATCGAAAAACACCCGGTCAACCGGCAGCGGACTGCAGTCTTCCGAAATTTTGATCGTCCCATCTCCCTGTGGCACATTTCCGGCGACCTGCGGGGGCTTGCCCCCCATCCCTTCGACCTTAAAAAAGAACCCAACGCCCAACGTATCCCCAATCATGTTCGTCGTGCTTGCCAAACTATACCCGGGCGTTCTGGCCGACGAATTCACATTGTTAAGCGGTCCGACCTGTGCCAATGCATTCAAATCTGGCGGGGCGCTCGGGGGCGTAGTGAGCGGCGGCATCGGCTGCAATGGCGAACCCGACTGCGACGGCAACGGACGCACTGCTGGTTGCTGCGCCAACAGCACGTCATTCTGATTTACCCCCTCGCCGTCGACCAACAAAGTGTCCGCCTCAGCGGACACGCACAGCGCAAACAGCGACGAAATCAGCGCCCACCAAAAGCGATTTTTCATAGATCGTCGCCGAGCCAAGTGACTTGGAACCTGAACGATTTGACAGCGGAACAGGATGCCCACCCGACAAGTCGAGGCAGTCAGAAAAACCGCCCCCTCGTGATACTCTTCGGTATGACCGCTAGAACCGTTTCAACCAGATTCGTGCTAGCACTCCAGCAACCGGGTGATGCACCCTCGGAATATCCCGTTATGCCGAATGCGTAAACTGCGCAAGTGCAGGGCCACGTGGCCGAACCGGAATGTCGCACCGCTTCAATCCCCAGCCGTGTTGCTCACAAACGCCAGTCGTTTGCTATCCGGCGACCAGGACGGCACGTTGATCGTACCCTGCCCGCCATACAAATAGGCAATTACCTTCGGCGTGCCGCCCGGGTACGGCATCAGACGCAGATAGACGTGCTTGTAAAACGGATGATCCTTCGGATCAATGTCGGCGGGAAACGAAATGATCGAAATCCATTTTTTGTCCGGCGAGATGTGCGGGAACCAATTATTGTATTCGTCATCGGTCAATTGTTCGATCTCGCTGCCGTCCGGCCTCATCCGATAAATCTGCATCTTGCCGCCGCCGCGGGTGGAGTTGAAGAAGATGTATTTTCCGTCGGGCGAATACTCGGCACCGTCGTTCAGGCCCTTGCCGTCGGTGATTCGGGTTTCGTCGCCCCCTTCCAGCCAAATTCGATAAATATCGAAAACCTTGTTGCGCTCGCCGGTGTAAAGCAGCTCGCGCCCGTCTGGCGACCAACTGTGAAAGTAGGAATTGCCTAGCGCCGTAACCCGCCGTGGTTGGCCGCCATCGATCGGCACGACAAAGACAATCGATTTGCTACCCTCTTCCTTGACATGATTGCTGATGCCGAGCCACTGGCCATCAGGCGAAATCACATGGTCGTTGTTATTGTTCGTGGCAGAACCGGAATCGATTACCTTGGGCTCCTTAGCCGCCAAATCAAAGCGATACAGCTTGCCATTGCGATTGTAAATCAGTGCCTTGCCATCAGATGTCCAATTGGGCGCCTGCAAAGAATCGGTTACGTGATAGACAATTTCGCGCCGGCCGCTTTCCAAATCCAAAATTTCCAAGTTGCTGCCGATGTAATCTTTGTAGGGAACAAACTTGGCGTTAGCAGGTTGGGTGATCCGCACGTCCTGAAACAAAACTTTGTGGATATCGTCTTTGTTGTGCGCGCAAACGAACAGGCCCACATACGGCTCCTCACCTAAATCGACGTCGCTCACTTCCTGGCTAACCAGCGGTTCGCCAAACTTGGCCACTGACATGATGTAGGTATTGCCGCGTCGCTCAAGCTGGACGACAGCGGCCCCTTTCACGTCAAATTTTTTCTCCTCGGTTTTTCCTCCTGCTGTTTTCCGGAACAAAAATGCCGCCCGGCTGTCGCCGTGCAGGGGCGTGCTTACATTGGCAGACTTAGGGTCGAGGCTCGCCCTGGCGGTCCATCCAAACTTCTTGTGAGCCTGGCCGCCTTCAGTGAGAAACTTCCC
>DASXPQ010000054.1:0-17163 GCA_036493575.1 Pirellulales bacterium | reverse complement strand
TTTACCAGCGAATTTGGCAAGATACAGGCTTTGGCCAAAGGTGCGCGCAGGCCGAAGGGGCCGTTTGAATCCGCACTTGACCTTCTAGCCCTGTGTCGCATAGTGTTCCTCCGCAAATCGTCCGGGGCACTCGACCTGTTGACGGAAGCCAAGCTGGAGCGGCGATTCCGCCCACCCAGCCGGGACTTGTCTTGTCTGTATGCTGGTTATTACGTCGCCGAACTACTGAGCGAATTGACCGACGACTACGATCCCAATACTGCGCTATTCGATCTGGCGAATGAAATTCTGCTGGGTTTGTCGCGTGGCGAATCGGTATCGAACTCGGTGTTGCGCTGGGAATTGGCGGCAATGAGTGTGCTAGGTCATTTGCCGTCGCTAGAAACTTGTGTGGAATGTGGCAAGAAAGTGCCCGCGACGGACCGATTGGCATTCGGAATGTTGGTCGGCGGCGTGCTGTGCTCGGATTGCCGGGCGGGCAAGCGGCAAGTGGTGTCGGTGCACGGAGGAACGATTCGAGCCATGGCATGCCTGGCCGATTTGCAGACCGATTCGTGGAAACAATTAGAGCTAGATGCCCGGACCCGCGGCGAGCTGCGGGGCCTAATGAACAACTACCTGGCTCACTTGTTGGGCCACCGACCGCGGATGCAGGAATACCTGACGGCGTGAAAAGCGTAATGACACGGATGTCGCTGCTAATTCCAGCTAAGTTTTTCTTTCTGCTCGCAATTCTTTGCGCGGCAGTGGGGATGATTGGTTGCAAGGGGACGCCGATCGACGTGGCGAAGGGCCGGCCCAGCGATAACGACATTCCGGACGATGTGAAATCTGATTACGACGCCAAGGAACCCAGCGGTTGGGAGCGGCTTTCGCCCGAAAACCTCGGCAAGACGATGAAAAAAGCGGTCGGGATGGGCCCCAATCAAAAAATTGGCGAAGGGCTCTTTGACGAAGCGGAAAAACTATTTGCTGCTAAAGAATACGACAAAGCTGCCAGCAAATTCGCTGCGGCCGCGGATCGCTGGCCCAATTCTACTCTGGAAGAAGATTCCATGTTCCTGAAGGCGGAGAGCTACTTCTTCGCCGACAAGTACTCTAGTGCCAACGATCAATACGGGGAACTGTTGAAGAAATATCCCAACACGCGGCATCTTGATGCCACCACGGCCCGGCAATTTGTCATCGCGCGGTACTGGCAACAGGCGGACGAGTCTCATCATCGCTGGACTTTGGTCCCCAATATTGCCGATCGCACTCAACCGCTGTTTGATACCCCTGGGCACGCCTCTAATGCGTTTGACAGTGTGAGAATTAATGACCCCCGTGGTCCGTTGGCCGATTCCGCGGCCATGGCTGCGGGCACGATGGCGTTCAAACGGCATCGCTATGAGGACGCTGATTACTACTACAACATTGTCCGGACCGATTATCCCAAGAGTAAATTCCAACTTCAGTCGCACTTATTGGGCGTCCAGTGCAAACTGTTGAAATACCAAGGCCCTGGCTACAACAGCAAGCCGTTGGAAGAGGCCAATCAGTTGATCGATCAAACGCTGGCCCAATTCACGCATGAATTGGGGGACGAACGCGAACGGTTAGTGAAAGCCAAAGCCGAAGTGCGGGCGCAAATGGCCACCCGCGATATTCAATTAGCCCAATACTGGGATAAAGGCGACCACTACGGCGCAGCGCGGATTTATTATGCGCAGGTGCTAAAGGACTATCCGCAGACGCCATTTGCCGACGAGGCCAAAACCCGATTGGCGGTATTGGAAGGAAAACCGAATGAGCCACCCAGTCGCCTGGCGTTTTTGACTGATTGGGCGAAGCCTAAGAATTCTGATTCGAACGAACCAGGGAAGGGGGCTGGGTCGAGCCCAGGAGCCGATCAAAAGACGACCCTGGCACAGCAAACGCCACCGCCGGGAAATACAGGTAGCGATAATCAAAATCAACAAGCTCAGGCGGCCGGACAAGGTCCGTTGCGGTAGACAGCCCAGACGACCTCTTCGCAGGAAGATCAAATCGGTCGGCACCATGCGTGCAACTTTCTCGAAAATTTGCCGGGTCGCTGTTTTCATTTTGTTCTCTGGCTGCGCCAGTTATCATTTTGGCAATGCCACGCTGTTTCCGCCGGATATCAACACGGTTTACGTGCCGATGATCGAATCGCGCAGTTTTCGGCCCGACTTAGGTGAGGCGCTGACCGAAGCGATCGATAAGGAAATTGAAAAGCAAACGCCGTATAAGGTCGTGGGAAGCCCCAACGCGGATAGCGTGCTAACCGCCAAACTTGTGCAAGACAGCAAGCGGGTCATTGACTTGAATCGGTACGATGAAGCCCGCGATACCGAAGTGAACTACCAAGTTCAAGTGACTTGGATCAACCGTAAAGGGGATGTCATCTACAACGGCGCCGTCCCCTTACCGCCTGAATTCACGACCATTGGCGCCAGCGCCCCGTATATTCCCGAGTATGGGCAATCGTATTCCACGAGCGAGTATCAGGCGATGCAAAAATTGGCCAAACAAGTTGTTGGCCTGATGGAACGTCCCTGGTGATTGTTGCCTGCAAGTTGTCAGTTCTAGAAACAAGTTTAGCGCGCTGCCGTGCTGAGATCGCTGTGTTACCATTAGAGGATGGAACAACAGATCTCGAATCGTGCGATGACTTGGCAGTTGCGCACCCGCACGCTGCATTTCTCCAGTCGTCCGCTGCTGATGGGTATTGTGAACGTGACGCCCGACAGTTTTTCCGACGGCGGGCGATTTCTCAAGTCCGCGGCGGCCATTGAATATGCACAACAGCTTGTGGCGGAAGGAGCCGACTTGATCGATATCGGCGGAGAAAGCACACGCCCCAGAGCGCAGCCAGTCAGCGAGCAAGAGGAATTGGACCGTGTGCTGCCGGTGATTGAATCGGTGTGCAAAACCGCGAATATTCCAGTATCGATCGACACTTCCAAAGCTTCCGTCGCGAGCGCTGCAGTGGCTGCCGGGGCGGAAATCATTAACGACATTACGGCGCTGCGGGGCGACGCAGAGATGCTAAATGTTGTGTGCGAATCAGGCGCGGCCATTTGCGTGATGCACATGCAGGGCACGCCGCAAACGATGCAAATCGATCCACAGTATGACGATGTCGTTCAGGAGGTGTTTGAGTTTCTACGTGACGTTCGGGATCGACTAATTTCGGCTGGAATGGTGCCAGCAAGAATCTGCCTCGATCCGGGAATTGGGTTTGGCAAAACCCCACAGCATAATCTTGCAATTCTGGCGAATGGTTGGCGGCTGCACGAATTGGGCTGCCCGGTGCTGGTGGGCCATTCGCGCAAGAGTTTTCTCAGTTATGTCGTAGGTGACGAATCGGCTGATCGGACCGCTGCCGGCATTGGCGTGGCGTGCGCGTTGGCATCACAAGACGTACAGATTTTGCGCGTGCACGATGTTGCCGCGGTACGCCAGGCATTAACACTTTTCGATGCTGTTTCGAACTGTCGCGATTGATTGTCTGACGGCAGATGTTGGGTCAAACTGCCACTCGTTTATGGCGGGTTTTGGCCGCAAATCATCGCTAAACAGCACTGCTCCGACGTTGACTGGACCCTAGGATTGAGAGATACTTCCAGTGATGCTTGGTGCGGGTAAATTGACCAGGCGCCATGCTGTAAACCCGTCTGTCGCCAGGACCTTAAGGCAAGAGATTCCCCGTTATGTCCGTCGTTGAAAAAATCGATTTGAAGTCGTACTGCCTCGACGTGGCGCAGCGTGCGAAGAGTGCATCGGCGCAACTAGCGCGCGCTACCGGTGCTCAAAAAAACGATTGGCTCCGGCGTTCGGCCAAATTGCTGCGCGATCGGCCGGCGGAGATTTTGGATGCTAACAAAGAAGACGTAGCCGCAGCTCCGGGTTTTGGATTGACTGATGCCGAGGTCGATCGGCTAAAACTCACTACGAGTCGCATTGAGGGCATTGCTGCGGCCCTGGAGCAAATTGCGGTATTGCCGAATCCGGTGGGTGAAGTAATCGATTCGTCGATCCGGCCCAACGGTCTGAAGGTGCTTAAGGTGCGAGTGCCGCTGGGAGTGGTATTTTTCATTTACGAATCGCGCCCGAATGTCACGGCGGATGCTGCGGCCATTTGCGTGGCCAGCGGCAATGCAGTCATTTTGCGTGGCGGAAAAGAAGCGGCACACAGCAGCCAGGCGATTGTCGATGTGCTACGTCAGGGGCTCGAAGATGCCGGACTTCCGGCGGATGCGGTGCAAATGGTGAGCACGCCCGATCGGGAAGCAGTGGGCCATTTCTTGCGTTTGAATGAATTGATCGATCTGGCAATTCCGCGCGGCGGGGAAAGCTTGATTCGCCGAGTCGCAGCCGAAGCCACGATGCCGGTGATCAAGCACTTCACCGGCAATTGCCACGTGTATATCGATCGTGCGGCCGATTTGGACATGGCCGAAAGCGTTACGGTCAACTCCAAATGTCAGCGATTGGGGGTCTGCAATACGGCCGAGTCGCTGCTGGTTCATGCCGACGTGGCGGCGGAATTTTTGCCGAGAATCGGTAAAGCATTGGGCCAGCACAAAATTGAAATCCGCGGCGACGATAAGACGCGAGAGTTTATTCCTGTGGCGAAATCGGCCACTGAGGAAGATTATGCGGTGGAGTACTTGGGCCCGATCATTTCCTGCCGCGTGGTCAGTTCGTTGGATGAAGCCATCGAGCATATCAATCAGTATGGTTCGCATCATACGGATGCCATTGTTACGGCAGAATTGGCGGCTGCAGAGCAATTTACCGAGCGGGTGGATAGCTCTGCCGTGATCGTCAATGCCAGCACGCGGTTCAACGATGGCGGTGAGTTTGGGCTGGGAGCCGAAATTGGCATCAGCACCGATAAGTTTCACGCACGCGGACCGTGCGGACTCAAGGAGCTGACCAGCTATAAGTATGTGGTACTGGGTGATGGTCAAGTGAGGCAGTAGGGAGTAAGGAAAGTCTCGATCAGGAATCAATTAGCGAACTTGGATCGCAACAGTGCTCGGTGAATCTGAGCATCTATTTTGGCACGGAAGCAACAAATGGCCGTTGTTCTCACTCATGCCGATGTGAAAAGGCTGCTGACGGCGAGGGAGCAGCCAACCGGCACCTCGCTGCCGTTGCAACCGGTCGACGATGCGCTGACCGATTTCTCGGGCAACGTGCGTCAGGAGGATATGGGGCACGATATTGCGAGTTCTGAGCAGCTGGGTGACGAACGAATTCAGGATTTTCAACTCGTTTATGAACGGATCAGCCAAAACTATGCGGCCGCTCTGTCTGCATTGCTGCGCAGCACCGCCGAAGTAAAGTTAGCAAGTATCCAACAGGCTAAGTACGGCGAATTTGTTTCCGGCCTGAGAGCACCGACTTGCGTCAATGTGCTGAAGATAGATCCACTAGCTGCACAGTGGATTTTGGAGATTAACCCGTCGATTTTATTTCCGATTATCGATCGGCTGCTCGGCGGTGGGCGCGAGCCTGCGCCACCGGTGCGACGCCCGCTTACCGAAATCGAATTGCGGTTAGCGGCACGCATTACCGGGCTGTTTTTGGAGGAAAACCGTCGGGCATGGGCGGATCAAATCGATTTGCGCATTTCGATTGATCGCGTGGAAAGCTATCCAGCGCGTGTGCACGATCTATCGGCCGATGACAATACGGTGCTTATTAGCTTTGAAATCACGCTGAACCAATCGCACGGAACGATGAATTTGTGCATGCCGCTTAAATCAACCGAAGGCTTAGGGCCAAAGTTATTCTCAGACGGATCGCTGGAATTTGGCCGCAACGGTACGGACAGCAAAGACCAAACAAGTTTGCATGACGGCGCGCTGCCCATGGTTGCTCAAATGGCTGCCAGCAAAATCAGCGCTGCGGACCTGGTTGGCTTGCGGGTTGGGGACATGATCACGACGGAACAGCTAGCAAATGCACCGATTGTGGTAAGCGTTGACGGCACGGCTAAATATCATGCGCAATTGGGCGCTCTGGACGGCCGAAAGGCGATCCGGATTGTCGAGGTAGTTGAGTCAGGACCGGAATCGCCACATAGCGATGTCGGTTCAAATTCACCCGTTGACCAGCAGTAACTTTCTCACCGCACTTCGTTTTGAAATAAGCGGGAAGTCAACGCTAGTGGTTGCTCGGCTGAAGTTTTGCGGCGCGCGCATAGTTAATCCAGCGCGTCACAGCCTGTAGCAGAATGGTGGTGACTGCCGCCATCATAAAAACCGTCAGGGCGATGTTCAGGCCACCTTTGATTAGCAGTGCATAGTTGTGTTTCGCCCAGCCGTCGCTCCAATCGTTGTAAAAGCGGCCACCAATAAGCTGGTAGCCGGCCGTCATGGTGGTGGAGATGACAAACAGCATTGGCGCAATCGTCAAGATGGCGTATTTCCCACGGCCCGAGTTGATAATCCACGAGCTGACTGCCGTCAGAGCAATTACCGACAGCAACTGGTTAGCGATGCCGAACATGGGCCAAATGGTGTCGATCGAGCCGGCCCAAATCAGCGCGCCCCAGCCGGCGGTGACGACTGCGGTTGCGATAACGGCGCCGGGGACCCAATCGGTGCGCTCGAACGGTTTCCAGAACTTTCCCATTAGCTCCTGGAGTAAAAACCTTGCGATACGCGTGCCGGCATCAATGGTGGTGAGAATGAACAGGGCTTCGAACATGATGGCGAAGTGGTACCAGTACTTTTTCACTGCATCGAGGCTGACGTTGTCGCCCGCCACGCGCTGCATGGCTTGGGTGAAAACTTCCGACATGCCGACGGCTAAAGTGACCGCGCCGCCGGTGCGGCCGCGGAGCGATTCGCCGCCGACTTGCCGTTCGATTTCAGGCAGATTGTCGTGGTTGGCGTTTAGGGCGGCCAATTTTTCGGCGTACTGCGGTGCGCGGGCCAAATCGATGTTGATGGCCCAATAATCTCCCTGCGACATCGAAGCGGCGGCGATTAGCGCCACGACGCCGACCAACCCTTCAATGAGCATGGAGCCGTAACCGATGGTGCGGACGTGCGATTCCTTGGAAATCATCTTCGGCGTGGTGCCGGACGATACCAGGGCATGAAATCCGGAAATCGCGCCGCACATGATGCATATAAAACAGAACGGGAAAATGGCGCCATTCATATTCGGTCCGCCACCGCTGGCGAATTGAGCATTGACACTTGGCGCCTTGAGCTCGGGATTGGCCACGATTACTGCCGTGACGAGCAGCGCCACGGTGCCGATTTTTAGAAAACTCGATAGATAATCACGCGGGCAGAGCAACAGCCAAACCGGTAAAACTGATGCGATAAAGCCGTACGCACACAAGGCAATGATCGTTTCCTCGCGGGAGAGCGAGAAAATTCGTTCCCAGGCCGAGCCGGGTATCCAATGGCCGGCTATTGTAGCGGCAATCGTTGCGGCGGCGCCGAATAGCGAAGCTTCCAAGATTTTTCCGCGCCGGATCTTGTACATGTAGAGGCCCACGACCAGCGCGATCGGAATTGTGCAGGCAATGGTGAATGTTCCCCAAGAACTGCCGGGAACCGCCTGGGTAACTCCGTCGGGTAGGATGAGTTGGCCATCGGTTGTGTCGAAGGGAACTGAGCCGATTGGCGATGGCTTGCCGGTTGGATTCGCTCGAGCGATTTTGAACGCTTCGCTGCGAGTAATCGGTAGACGTTCGGCATACTGAATTTGTGTCCCCGGCGGTACGGTGGCGTAGTCACGCAGACCATCGCTGCTGGTTTCCAAACGGGCGCCGGGTTGCAGCGTAAACACGGTTCCGGTGGGCAACTTCACTTCCTCGCCGCCCAGTGCCTTGACCACGACAAGACCCAATCCCGACAGGGCAACAATCACGACAAACAGAATTGTGACGGCGGCGGTGTTTCCGGCCAGGCGGCCAATTTCTGTGCGGGCAATCTCGGCTAGGGATCTGCCGCCGTGGCGCACGCTGGCGGCCAGCACCAGCATGTCTTGCACGGCCCCGGCCAGGCATACGCCGACCACAATCCAAATCAAACCGGGCAGGTAACCGAATTGAATTGCCAGCACCGGGCCTATCAGCGGCCCGGCTCCGGAAATGGCGGCGAAATGGTGGCCGAACAGGACCCATTTATTGGTGGGATCGTAATTCTGACCGTCGCGCATGGTGTGTGCCGGGGTGATGCGCGAATCGTCGAGCACGGCCACTTTTGCCGCCAGAAAACGGCTGTAATAGCGAAAAGCAATCGCTAGACAGCACAGGACGATAATCATCAGCGGCATGGCATGCACTGGATCACCGCTCGTTCAAGGAATGGCAGTTACTGCGGTAAACACGGACCGACCGATGGAGTGCGGTTAAAAACTGTCGCACATGGCTCCCCAGTTACAGATTGAACCCGATGGACGGCCCATCGCACAACCCTATAATTGCCGGTTTGAAAGCGGTTTGCAATTTACGCAGCGAGATCGGAAAGTTATACGTGTTTGTTTGATAGCCGGCTCCACGACCTTCGTGGATCCGTAATTAGAGCGTTCATGAGGAGTCAAACCTGTGGCGGAAAAAGTAGTGATCATTGGCAGCGGACCCGCCGCATGGTCGGCAGCTATTTATGCGGCCCGAGCGGAGTTGAAACCCTTGGTGTTCGAGGGAGCAATTACCGAGGAAAACCGCTTGTCCGGCACGCTGCCGCTGGGGCAATTAGCGCTGACGACCGAGGTGGAAAACTACGCCGGATTTCCGGTGGGCGATTTGCAGCACTTTCTGGCCAGCGCCCTGTCGCCGGAGCGACTGAAATACTTGAGTTTGTTGGAAGAGAAGCACGCCGTCACCGGGCCGGAATTGATGGAGTTGATGCGGCAGCAAGCGTTCAACTTTGGGACGCGGATCATCACCGACGATATTATTGAAGTCGATTTGAAGCGGCGTCCGTTTGGGGTTCGCTCTCGAGAAGGCCAGCATGTTGAGGCGCATACGCTTGTCATCGCAACGGGCGCGCGGGCTAATTATCTCGGTCTGCCGTCAGAAGAACATTTTAAAAATCGTGGCGTCAGCGCGTGCGCCGTTTGCGATGGCGCCTTGCCACGGTTTCGCAACAAGCCGCTGGTGGTGATCGGGGGCGGCGATTCGGCGGTCGAGGAAGCGACGTATCTTACGAAATACGCATCCAAAGTGCTGATGGTCCATCGCCGCGACCGGCTTCGCGCCAGCATGATCATGCAGGAGCGGGCGCTAGGAAATGATAAAATCCAAATGGTTTGGAATCACGAACTGGACGAAGTGCTGGGCAACGACAAAGATGGTGTCACCGGTGTGCGGCTAAAATGTACGGCGGAATGCGACCCGAAATCGCCCACCAGGGAACTGCCGGCCACCGGCCTGTTTTTGGCAATCGGCCACACCCCGAACACTGCTTTTCTAAAAGGGCAGGTGGAGCTTACGGACAAAGGGTACATCAAGTGGACCACGTTGTTCCGGACAACGACGAGCGTTGACGGCGTTTTTGCAGCCGGCGACGTGGCTGACGATTACTATCGTCAAGCGATTACATCGGCCGGAACCGGCTGCATGGCAGCGCTCGACGCCGAACGGTGGCTGGCGGCAAAAGGAATTCATTGAGCTAGATCCAACGGTAAATCGAGTTTTCGGCCCATCACGGAGGAGCAATGGAAACCATCAGCGTGGCGGCAGCGCGCAAGGCGGAAGCGATTGGGCAGCAGGCGCGGCTGTCCGGATGGATTCGCACCCGGCGCGACAGCAAAGGGGGTTTTTCGTTTCTGGAATTGAACGACGGTTCCTGTCAGGGGAACATTCAGATTGTCGCCGATGGCAAACTCGAAAACTATGATACGGAAATCAAGCATTTAACCGCCGGGAGCAGTGTCACAATCGAAGGCGAGATCAAAGCCTCGCAAGGCAAAGGGCAAGTTACCGAGGTGGCGGCCAGTCGGGTTGTCATACACGGCGGGGCGGATGCGGAAACGTATCCGCTCCAGAAAAAAGGGCATTCGTTCGAGTTCTTGCGAACCATTGCCCATTTAAGACCCCGAACCAATTCTTTCGGCGCCATCGCCCGGGTACGAAGTCGCGTGAGCTGGGCGATTCATCAATTTTTTCAGGAGCGGGGATTTATCTATTTGCACACGCCGATTATTACGGCCAGCGACTGCGAAGGGGCCGGGGCGATGTTCAAAGTCACGACGTTGGATTTGAACAAGCTGCCGCGTAAAGACTCTGCCATCGATTACGCTCAAGATTTTTTCCAGCGGGCCGCTTATCTGACCGTCAGCGGGCAACTCAACGGCGAGGCTTACGCTTGCGGCCTGGGAAAAATCTACACGTTCGGGCCCACGTTCCGCGCTGAAAACTCCAACACGTCACGCCATTTGGCGGAATTCTGGATGGTCGAGCCGGAAATGGCGTTTTATGAGCTGACCGACAACATGCAGCTTACTGAAGCGTTCATCAAGCATTTATTGTCCGACGTGTTGCAAAACTGCCCGGAAGAAATGCAGTTTTTTCATGAGCGGGTTGATAAAACGGTCCGCGCCACACTGGAGCATATTGTCGCCAGCCAATTTGTACGATTGCCGTATACGGAAGCCATTGAGCGGCTGACAAAGTCGGGCCAGTCCTTCGAATATCCTGTGGCCTGGGGGAATGATTTACAGGCAGAGCATGAACGCTGGCTAACGGAACAGGAGTTCAAAAGCCCGGTGATTTTGTTCGACTATCCACGCACGATCAAGCCGTTTTACATGCGCGTGAACGACGACGGCCGCACGGTGCGCGCAATGGATGTTCTAGTGCCAGGAGTGGGAGAAATCATCGGCGGGAGCCAACGCGAGGAGCGGCTTGACGTGCTCCAGGAACGGATGAAAGAGCAGGGGCTGAACCCGGAACCGTACTGGTGGTATCTCGACTTGCGGCGCTACGGCACGGTGCCGCATTCCGGTTTTGGATTGGGATTGGAGCGGATTCTGCAATTTGTCACCGGCATGGGCAACATCCGCGATGTCATTCCCTTCCCGCGCACTCCTGGTAGCGCGGACTTTTAGAGACTGGATTTCTTAAGGTTGGACTGCGCAAAAAAACCGCCGAGTAGGCTCGGCGGTTTAGATCAATTTTGTTGGGCTCGACCGGTAGCAAGCTTAGCCGCGGTATTTAACGATCACTTCACCGCAGTTGCAGAATACTACGGTCACGCAGCAGCCGCAGTCGTAAGAGTAGGTAACAATGCCGCGCCCAAACAGGCCGCATTTGCAGCTTACGCAGGGATTTTTGCAGCAGGCGGGCAGGCAGACCGGAATTTCCGCCACGCAGGGATTGCAGCAGCAATCACACGGGTCTTTTACCTGTAGGACTTGGCTGACCTTCGGGCCGCAGCAATCGCAACAGCCACGGTAAGTGATGCATGGCTTGTAGGTTTTGCAGGCGGGCGCCGGGGCCGGGGCAGTTTCACAGCAGTCGCCGTTTAGCGTGAGCGACATGTTTTTCACGTGGATTGGTCGTTGACTGTCCGCCTGAAGCTTGGCTCCGCCGAGGGACAACATGAGGCCTATGGCAATCAAGCAACACATGTTTCTGATTCGCAACATCGGATGTTTCCTTAAAAATGTGGCGATTGCATGGACGCTGGTTATTGGAAAACCAGCGTTTCCGTCCGCCTCTATATGCAAACGATGGCACATTTGCCGCAGGGTGCAAGGGGCCGTCGGAAATTGATTCAATGGAGGTCCTCCGAGGGCGTACGTCTGTTTGCCCTTAATCCTTTTGAGACCTACGTTTGCTATGAGATTCGACTGACAGATTCCCACGCCTTGGTTCCAAAAATTGCGTCTCATTTGGGTATTTTTGGCCGAATTTTACTCGGTACTCTGACGGTTGCCACAGGTTTTTCCAGCGATTCAATCTTTGATCGTGGCACGGCGGAAACACTACCGACGTCGAGAGCGCTGCATCGGCGATAGCGACCGGACTAGTTGAGGTTAGCTGTGTCGACAATTTCTACTTCTACTTCCCACACCTATCGCACCTCCTTGCAGCAATTGCTGGCGGTGTTGCGGAGGGGTCACGAAAACTATGCACAGTTCGTGACAGAGTTGTTGGCCGATTTGGAGGCAATGCAACAGCAACTTGTTGAAGCCGAGACGCAAATAACGCGGCAAAATCAGCAGCTAACTGAACTGGCTCGTCCCTCGGCCGAAACAGCCGAGCAATCCGCCGGCAATCACCCCAATAGTGACGCCGAGCTTGTCAATAAAGTGACCGAATTGGAAAGCGATCGGCAAGCGCTGGAGGAGGAGCTGGAAAACATTCGGGCCAGAGCCGTCAACATGTCGCAAACCATCTCAGACCAAAAGCGGCAAATGTCGGAAGACCAATCGCAGTGGATGGCCGAACTTCGGCAATTACGGCGCCTTCTGGACAAGCAAACCAAGTGGATCACGCAGCAGGTCGAGATTGGAGCGGTTCCATCGGGAATAGCCATTGGTACGTTGTCTACCGAACCGCCTACGAACGAGACGCCGCCAAGCGGCCCCGACACGAATTCTAACGGCCATGCCTTGAAACCGTCCGAGCAAAGTACGCAGGCATCGGCTACGACGCCGTCTCCTGCAGCGCCGCGGAAAATTCAAGGAAACCATAAAGATCCGGTGCTTGGGTCAATTCTTTCGCAGTTCGAATTTTTACAGAAAGATGTTGCTCGCCGCCGCAAGCAAAGCGGAAACGAGCGCACGTCGAAGACCGTCTTACGGCCCGACAAAATGAACGATCGTTGACGTTATTGAAGGGTTCATTGCTATGTTCAAACGCCTGCGCGAAATTTTACCGCTGTGGCATAGAAAAATTCACCCAGCATCCGTCGATAAACCGGTACTGGCCGAGCCGGCGATTGAGCCGGCGGCGGTTGAACCGCTCGATGACGAATACATTGCCGCACATCCGGCGGCAAATGATGTGGAGTCGCTGGTGAATCAGATGCTTGCGCATCATCGCTATGCATTGCTGCTGCGCTCGCAGATTGCGCAAAATCTCACGCCCGAACTCTATGCCACCGCGGAACACGCATTAAATGAAGCGATGGGACTGGTTCCGACAGGTAACGTGTATTTGCAACCGAGTGTGTTCGATGTCGATTGTCAGCTGATCGAATTCGAAAATTTGACTGCCCCCGAGGAATTCACGGTGGCGGTGCAAAGCGTCTACCTCGATCGGCATTTGGTCACGAATCGCCAGTTCCAAAAGTTTGTCGATGCCGGCGGATACCAGGAAATGGCGATTTGGGATCAGGAAATTTGGCCCGCCGTGCTGGATTTCATCGATCAAACCGACCATCCAGGCCCGCGGTTTTGGAAAAATGGCCACTACTTGCCCGGTCAGGCTAATTTGCCGGTGGTGGGCGTTAGTTGGTATGAAGCAGCGGCCTACGCACGCTGGGTTGGCAAGCGTTTGCCGACTGATGCCGAATGGGTCAAGGCCGGCAGTTGGCCCGTAACACTTTCTCCGACGACGCACCTGCAGCGAAAGTATCCGTGGGGCGATACGTTCGACCGTGGCAAAGCGAATGTGTGGGCATCTGCACCGTCACGCGTTGTGGCCGTGAACGAATTCAGCGAAGGCGCCAGCGTGGGTGGGCTGTATCAATTAATCGGTAATGTGTGGGAATGGACTGCCACCACTCTGGAGATCGATCCGGACGCCGAAGATGCGGCGCAGGGCCATTCCACGCTGCTTAAATCCATCCGCGGTGGAGCGTTCGACACCTATTTTGAACATCAAGCAAATTGCCATTTTGCCAGCGGCGAAAATCCAATCTTGCGCAAGCACAATATCGGCTTCCGCTGTGCACTAAGTATCTGCGATATCGCGGAGCCGCCTGACGCCGCTCTGCACGATTCAAATTTGTCCGATGATGTGCCGAACGTTAAATCACCGTTCGAAAACGTGCACTCTGAACCAATCGCTGGTAATGACTCAACCGAAGAGCAGTTAAATTCCGAGTTGTCCGATGATCAGGTTCTCGTTCAACCAGTAGAAAGCCAAGCCACTAAGGAGAATCGGGCATGACTAAAGCCGTATTACCATTGGAATCGTATCGGTTGGCGCAATATGCAGTGCAAGTGCCCTGTTATATTTGCGAACAGGGAAATGCTTTCGACGCCGAATTGTGCCGTCATTGCCAAGCCCCGATGGCTTTGGCTCATCAGGTTCACTACCAGAAACTCGCGCCGCAAATGATCGCTACGATTGGTTCCAGCGGCGCTGGGAAGACGGTGTATTTGGGAATGTTGCTCGACATGCTTTCTCACATGCCTGACGAAATGCAAATTGTTGCGCGCGGCGCCTTTTCCGTATCACTACAGCAAAACGTGGTGCAAGCGCTGGCCCGTTGCGAATTTCCGGCGAAAACTCCCAACGAGCCCGATCGTTGGAATTGGGTCCATTGCCAGGTCCGGAATCCCAAAGTCAAGGATCCTTTCGAATTGATCATGCCGGACGTCGCTGGGGAAGCGTTATTGGAAGAGATCGAGCATCCGCATTCCTACCTGGCCATTCGTTCGTTCCTTTCGAAGTGCTCGGGCGCTATGATTTTAGTCGACACCACAAGCTTGGCCGCTGAAAAATCTGGCCGAGACTACTTCACGCTCAAACTGCTGACTTATCTGAGTGAATTGGACAAAGATGAAAAAACATCGTGGCAAAATCGGCCGGTCGCCTTAATCTTCAGCAAAGCTGATCAATGCGAAGATTCTTTCGACGATCCACAGATTTATGCGCAACGGCACGCCGGCAGTTTATGGCAATTCTGCCGGGAACGGTTCAAACATTATAAGTTCTTCGCTGCGGGAGTCGCAGGGGCAACTGCGTTTCGAAAAGTACCGGGTGTTGGCCGGGTTCGCGCGCCGTTGCGGATCGAGCCGCGAGGCGTTCTTGAACCGTTCACCTGGATCGTCCGACAAGCGATGGCCAAGAGTGAACCGCCGACAGGAAGGAGCCTCAAGAAGCAGAAGTAATGCTGGTGCAAGCGTTCTTGACGACCGACTAACCCGAACGATTCATTGGCCGGCTATTTTTCCGGGGCGTACCCGCAGACCGGCATTCGCAGCGCAGGAGAGTGAAGTGAAGATTGAACAAGCTATTTTTACCTCGGCTCGGACCCAGCACGGAGCCGGCTACCAGCTTGTGGCACAAAGTTCTGGAGTTACTGCAGAGCAAGCTCGGGAACTTGCTATTTGGGGGCCGTCGCACGATGCGCTCGATCCTACTCGCGACGAACAATCCAGCGTGAACTTTCACCATCTGGCGTGTGGAACTTATTGCATCTCGAAAACCGTGGCCTCAGGAGAAGAGTACAGCAGCCGTGGCGGAGCACGTGTTTACACTCAGTTTCTGCTTGTTCCGCCGGCGGTTTTAGCCCGATTTGAAAACAACCCGTTTGCGGTGCTCAGAGCCGCGTGGGCAAAAGGGGTATTGGCAGTCTGCGACGATCTACCATCTGCCTTGGAGCCGTTTACGTTGGCCGGCCGTGCCTCGCTTGTCGACGAAGGGCTATTGGCACAACTGGCCAACCAATTAGGACCGGACAGAGTGGGCGGGCTCGTCTCCGCCGCACTGTTGCCGGGCGTCAAATTATTGGCCGGCGCTACGCACTACGAAACAATGCTTGGCGGCTTGCTAAATTTTCTGCCCGTTGAATGCCGGAGCGAATTGACATTTACTACTGGGCTGCGTTTTTCGCCGCGACGGCCGTTCCAATTGGGTCCTTGCGTTGGCGAAACAGTCAAGTGCTACGGCACTGCTCGGCAAGAAGGGTTAACCGTAATTGATATGTCGTTGCCATCCTGCGGTATGGAAATCGAACATAACGGTTGGGCTGTATACGTTGCAGAATTGATCCGCAGCGATGAGCTACACAGACTCGTCACGGATTTACAACAACCTCGTCTCGATTTGAGTCTAGTTAAACTAAATCAGCTCGGTGAACAATTGCTCGACGAAATTCATGCCGCGCCGATAAATTTCCAAGTTCACATCGATCAGCGACTCGAACAAACGAATCCTGAACCATCAGCCCCAGATTTGCGGCGCAAATTCCGCACGGATCGGCCGATCGTTCTAAATTCAACCGATGCGGATTTGGAAATGCACAAGCCCGTGGTCGGCAGCAAAAGTGCTCTTTCGATGCCATCAATCGAATCGCCAGGTATTGCTTTCGCAGCCGATTCGCAGGAATTTAGCGAAATGGTCGCCGATCCAGCGGTGAGCGCACTCCTGACGCAACTTGATGAGGCGGTTTGCCAGGCCATCAGTGGCTCCGGCATCGGAATCGAGAATACAACCCGAATCTGGTCACAAATTTGTGGCCAGCTGCAGCCGTCAGCGCTTTCCGAAGTGCGCGAACAGTATTTACGGTACGCAATTTCGTTGTGGCACAGTTGCAACGATGAAGGGCGTCAACCGCAGCGTACTATCGACATCCTGAATCTGCTCGAAGTGATGTTTCAAGTCGAGTAGGTCGGCGGAGCCGAGCCGGCAATCGGCATCAGAAATGATGTTCTTCTTCTTGCTTTGGGCCGTCCAGTCCGCCGGGCTGATCGCTGAAAATTGTCCAGACGGGCGTTTTTTTATGCAACTCGGCCAGATATTTTTCAGTCTGTTTTTTGCGAGTGTCTTCTTTGAGTTGTTTTTTGATGTCGACTTGTGCGTCTTCGAACGATTTTTTGCCGGCGGCTTTGCGTTCAACCACGCGAATGACATGAAAGCCTCGATTGCTTTCAATGATTTGACTTAACGCTCCCACCGGCAAAGTGAACAATGCTTCGTCGAGTGCCTTGCAAGCCAGGCTTCCTTGAGTGGTCCAATCGTATGCACCCCCTTTATCCGAAGTCGCTCCTTGCGAGGCGGATTTGGCCACGTCAGCAAATGGGGCTCCTTGCATTAATTGATTTCCTGCTTGAGCGATCGCTGCATACGCGGCGCTCTTGTCCGGAAAGTTGTCGAAGCTAACCATGACTTCTTCCCAGCGGGCTTGTGCCGGAAATTCATAGTCGGGCAAATGTTCTTGGTAATAACCAATGACATTTGCCAGCGGCACCACCTCGTCGCCTTTGACCTGCTGCTGACGCCAT
>DASXPQ010000053.1:0-2270 GCA_036493575.1 Pirellulales bacterium | reverse complement strand
ATTACGTCGACCGTTGCGCCGCAGACGTGGAGCGAAATGGGTGGCCCTGGCAGCATTTCGCCTTTCCCTGCCGGCGTATTTATCGACGCTCAAGGTGTTTTACGTCCGCTGCTTAAAACCGATCGTTCTGCTCGACTTTCGGAAGTACGGCAAGCCTCTATCCATCGTGAGTTGAACGGTGATTCCGGAAAAGCATCAGGACTGCGCAAGATTTCACTGGTTCGACTGGAGCGGCAAGTCCAAATCCTCGCCGCCCAAGGTCTTCCACCCACGGAAGATATGCAAACGCTGGGTGGCTTGCAGCGAATTAAATATGTGCTGATCTATCCCGATGAAGGAGAAATTGTGCTGGCCGGACCGGCGGGAGGTTGGCGGACCGATTCAGAAGGCCGATCGGTTAGTACGGATTCGGGCCGCCCTGTTCTGCGACTGGATGATCTGGTAGTCGTGCTGCGGCAAATGATGTCCGGCGCGAATGCACCATTCGGCTGTAATATTACGCCAACGCAAGACTCGCTTGCCAAAGTAAAGGCGTTTGTCACTGAATCGAACAAAACGCCGCTTAAACCGGACCAGCGCGACGGCTGGCTCAAGCAACTTCGCGAACAACTCGGCCAACAAAATATTGAAGTCTATGGAATCGATCCGCGCACCCGCGTGGGCCTAGTGCTGGTCGAAGCCGATTATCGCATGAAACTCGTCGGTATGGGCTTGGAAGAAAGTGTGCCAGGCGTGACCAGCTATCTCGACAGTATTGAAGTAGCTGCCGGCCAACCGCCGCCGCCGATGGACGTGCTGCGCTGGTGGTTCACGCTGAATTACGATGCCGTGGCCACCTCGCCCGAGCACGATGCGTTTGAGCTGCGCGGTCAAGGCGTGCAAGTGTTGAGCGAAAACGAAATGCTCACCGCCGCTGGTCAGCAAGTTCACACCGGAGCCTCCGATGTTTTGAATCAGGAATTTGCACGCAATTTCACAAAGCACTTTTCCGATTTCGCGGTGAAGTATCCTATTTACGCCGAGCTACAAAACGTGTGCGACATGGCTTTGATGGGTGCGCTGCTGCGGAGTGAGAATATTCCGGAAAAGGTTCGCTGGCACATGCTGTATTTTGGCGACCCACAACAATACCAAGTGCCGCTGGCCAGCGCACCAAAAACCGTGGAGACAGTGATCAATCATCGGGTGGTTAATAAGACGACGATCCTGGTCGGCGTCAGCGGCGGCGTGCGAATTGATGCGAATTCGCAATTAAAGAAGACCTCGCTGAAGACTGACGAGTATGCACTTCCCGCCGAGCGGTTGCACAATGCTCGCAAGAAAGATGACGCTAGTCTGCGCTGGTGGTGGGATTGAGGCAGTCAGAGTACGCTTTGAAGACACGGCGAATTGGATGAGCCGTTATTCCGTGCGCGAAGGCGAACTGGAAAACTTCAACACTGAGGGTGCCTGCTCGGGTTCGCCCGAGTTCTTGGATTGCTCAGCCAAATCGGCTGCTTCCGACTGGGCCAGGGCACCCAATTCGACCAAATCGTTGGCTTGGTCGAGCAAGTGTTGGTAAGCATCGTCCCATTGATCGCCCAATTCCAAGGGATCTAAATGCGCCAGGTCCAATGTGTTAAAAGGCACCGGTCCATTCGCGGTCTGTGTCTTAGTGCCCCTGTGGCCGTCCGCGGCGGCGTCAACCGTGGCAAAGTTCACAGTCCGATCAACCAAATACAACGGCCGGCCGCGCACCTGATCGTAAATTCGCACTACGTATTCGCCCAACATGCTGATGCCCAGGGCGTTGAGCGCGGCAAAAAAGCTCATGGTGACCAATTCTGACGTCCAACCGGGAATCGCCAGGTTTGTAAATAGCCGGCAATAGACCGAATATCCGCTGACTCCCAAAAATACGGTAAACGCAATGCAACCCAGCCAGGCGAACATCGTAAGCGGCAGCGAGGAGAAGGAGAAAATTGCGGTTTTCGCCAGCCGAATCAGGCCGCGAAGCGAAATCCGTGGTCGATCGTCGTATCGTGAGCCGCGCTCTACGGGAATGCCAATTTGCGTGAAACCGACCCATGACCGCAACCCGGGCAAGTATCGATCGCGCTCGCCAAGCGATAGTAACTGCGTCACGACTCGGGCATCAAGCAAACTGAAATTTCCCGCATCGACCGGGATAGGTGTGTTGGAAATCGACGATAACAGCCGATGGAAGCCTGAAAATATCAGGCGTTTTCCAAACCATTCTTTGCGGCCAACTCGAACCGCATATGCCACGT
>DASXPQ010000052.1:0-3424 GCA_036493575.1 Pirellulales bacterium | reverse complement strand
GGAACCCTGACCACCGGGACAGGCACGCTGACCATCAACAGAACCGGCGCGCTTTATGTGGATGACTTCACAGGAATGTTTACGGGGACGCTGAATGCCAACGGCGACATTACGGTGAACGGTGGCCAGTTCGTGGCTGGCACGGGTTTTAATTGGGCGTCGGGAAAAACGCTGACGATCGAAAACGGCAGCAACGTTACTTTCAATGGGGCTTATGCGACCGTGGCGAATGCTACTTACAACATCAGCGATGCTAATTCATCGCTGCAAATGATCAGCAGTTTAGCGTTGGGCAATGGGGCGAACGTGAACGTAAGTTCCGGAGCAAGCATTGGAGCAACGGGTTTCAACATCGGCAGCGGCACCGCAGGTACGTTAAGCGTCGATGGAGCTGGCTCTGCGGCCTCAGGAAGTGGCGGGACAACCGCGTGGGGAACTGCCGGCGGAACAGCAAATGTTACTTTCAGCAACAGCGCGGCCGGCAACTTCCACAGAACGATGGGCTTTACCACGATGTCACTGGCCGGAAGCGCCACGGCTGGAACTACGGCGCATGTGACCGTTGAGTCGGGCGCAACTGTCACCACCAATAATTTATTGGTGGCTGCGGCGGGTGGCGCGACGACAGCTGCCACGTTAGATATCACCGGCATCGGCTCGGCAGTCACAGTCGATTCAATGGCCGTAGGAAATGCCACGACCGATACAGCCGCTGTCAACGTGTTGAGCGGCGGTACGCTGACGGTAAGCGGCGCCACAGCCAATGGCACGACAACGCTAAACCACACGGGGAGCATTACGATCAATGGCGGCACGTTTAACACCGGCGGGCTGACTAATAACAGCGGCACTTTTAATTTTATCAGCGGCACGTTGGGGATTACAGGAACCAGCGGGTTGACGATTGGCAGCAGTGGACCCTTGGGAAATAACATGGCGCTTGGCAGCGGTCAAACGTTGAATGTCACCAACGCCACGACCATCGACGCCGCAGCCGCCTTGACATTAAACGCCGGCACATTGAATACGGGAAGCGTAATACTGAATTCAACGAGCACGATGAATATTGGATTGGGTGGAACAACACGCGGCAGCCAATATGGCGACGTGGTGACCAGCGGCAACGCCAGTTTAGCTGGCGCCCTGTATGTTTCGGTCTTTAATGGCTTCACGCTGGCGGCTGGTAATCGGTTTGACATTTTTGATTGGAGCACTCATTCCGGTACGTTCGCGTCGGTAACCCTTCCGACACTCAGTGGTTCGCTCGTGTGGAATACCAGCCTGCTTTACACCAGCGGAGTGCTAAGAGTTGTCGACCCGAACTTTTTGCCGGGCGATATGAACCTCGATCATCACATCAACGCCGCCGATGTTTTGCCAATGGAGCAGGCACTGGCGAACCTCAGCAGTTATAAAGCGACCTACGTTCCTGGCATAACCAACGCGCACTTAGCGCTGATCGACGACGTTGACGGCGACGGCAGTTTCACCAATGCCGATTTACAGACGTTGCTTATTGATCTCAAAAATGGCGGCGGCTCCGCCGATCCGGTGCCCGAGCCGGCGGCGATTGTGCTATTGGGTCTCGGCGCACTGGCATTTGCAATTCAGCGCCGCGCCCGATATCCGATCTAATGTAGGCAATGTCGATCTTCGGTATGCGGCAAAACGCTTACCTTGGGGCGTTCATTTTTGCCTTATGACTCACGACGACCACAATTCGGGAGCAGCAATGGAAGAAATCGAACGAATGGCGGGAATGATCCACCGGCATCGGGACGAGGACCACGAGAAAATTCGCTCGATGATGGCTACTTTGCGTGTGGCTGATGCAGTTGAGGTGCTCAATGCGGTTCCGTCGCTGGAAGAGGCCGCGGAGGTATTGACGCTATTGCCCCTTGATAGGTCAATCGACATTTGCGATCAGCCAACCTTGCAACGCAGGAGTGCATTGCTTGAACAGTTGCCGCCGGAATGGGCCGCGAAGGTGTTGGACGCAATGGCGTCGGACGAACGAACCAGCGCGGTGCGCGAAATGTGTGATCACGGCCGGCGATTGTTGCTACCTCTCGTGAGCGCAACCGCCCGCAAAGAAGTCGAGGACCAACTCAAATATCCGCCACACACAGCCGGCGAACTGATGGCGACTGAGTTTGTGCGGCTCGCACCAACCATGACTGTGAACAAAGCGCTGGAGCACATTCGCGAGGTCGCGCGCGATCGAGAAACAATCTATGCTTGTTATGTCGTCGAGTCGGGCACCGATCGCTTGCTCGGCGCAGTTTCTCTACGCGATTTGGTCATGGCGGATGGTGCCCAACTGGTTAGCGGGATCATGCGTGAGAACCCCGTGACGGTTGGAGTGCTGGAACCTCGCAAGAACGCCGTTCAAAAAATCAGTAAGTACAATCTGCTCGCCCTGCCAGTTGTCGATCAAGATAATCGAGTGGTCGGTTTCGTGACGGTTGACGATGTAATAGACACGCTCGTCGAAGAGCAGACCGACACTGTTTTGCGGATGGGTGCGGTCGAGGCAGGCGCTCTGGATGAGCCGTACATGGGGACTCCCTGGCAGACACTCGTGAAGAAGCGCGCAACCTGGCTGGTCCTGTTGTTTCTCGGCGAAATGTTGACCGCTACAGCAATGGGCCACTTCGAGGACGAAATTGCACATGCCGTGGTCCTGGCCCTGTTTGTGCCGTTGATTATCTCCAGCGGCGGAAATTCCGGCTCACAGGCGACGTCGTTATTGATTCGCGCGCTTGCACTTGGCGAAGTGCGATTGAAACAATGGTTACAAGTTGTGCGGCGCGAACTCGTGTCTGGCCTCTCCTTGGGGCTCATTCTCGGCTCGGTTGGCGTAGCCAGGATTTGTCTTTGGCAATGGCTTGGCTGGTATGATTACGGCGAATACTGGGTCCGCATCGCATTGACCGTTGGATTGTCGTTGGTCGGCATCGTTTTGTGGGGCAGCATCGCCGGAGCGATGCTGCCATTCGTCCTGAAACGGATCGGTCTCGACCCCGCCACGTCGTCGGCGCCGTTCGTTGCGACGCTCGTCGATGTAACCGGGCTGATCATTTACTTTTCAGTTGCCAAAGTCATGCTGCACGGTACACTTCTCTAACGGTTTCTGGACGAAATTGAGAGGGACAGTGCATCAAAATGGGACGGGAGCGTCCTAGGCGATCGTTCGGTAGCGATACATTGCAATCTTTGGTGTTTTGGCTATCACCAAGTTGCAGATTTGCAAGAGCCAACTCTCTCGCTATGCCTTGAATAGGTCGATGGATTGAAATTCACCGCCGAGAATCGTAGTGCTGGGCCAACCAAGCCAGTGTTGGAGCACTGTGGCATAGACCTGTCGAAAATCGGTGTGGAACTTCAAGTCGCCGTCCTCCAGTTCGTCGAAACTCGGATGATC